>NZ_QHJN01000238.1:0-8746 GCF_003947565.1 Actinomadura sp. WAC 06369
CTGTTCCGCTACGGCCACGGCCTCCGCACCCGAACCCGCTGACCCGCGCCTCGGGGCCGGTCGTCCGGTGGACGACCGGCCCCGGGCGCGGGTCAGCGGGTTCGGGTGCGGAGGCCGTGGCCGTAGCGGAACAGGGGGTCGTAGTCGCGGTCGCCGATGTTGACGGGCTCCTGGGCTTCGCTGCGGGGCCAGGAGACGGGGAGCTTGCCGGTGAAGGGGCGGCGGCCGAACAGGACGTCGGCGACGCCGCCGCCCTCGCTGCCGGGCAGCCAGGACATGACGAACGCGTCCATCTTCGGGAGGAGGTCGGTGACGATCTGCGGGCGGCCCGCGACGTCCAGGACGACGCAGGTGCCGACGGCGGCGCAGACCTTCTCGACGTTCGCCCGGTCGGCGGCCGAGAGGTTCAGCGTGTGACCGTTGCCGACGTCGCCGACGCCCTCGGCGTACGGGGTCTCGCCGACCACGACCACGCCGACGTCGGCGCCGTCCACGGGGGCGGACGCGTCGGCGCTGTAGGTGACGTCGTCGGCGTACTGCTCGATCCCCTCGAGGACGGTGGTGCCGGGGATGATGTCGCCGGACCGCCCCTGCCAGGTGACGGTCCAGCCGCCCGCCTGGTTGCCGATGTCGTCGGCGTTCACCCCGGCGACGTAGATGGCGTCGCGGCGGTCGAGGGGCAGCGCCCGGCCGTCGTTCTTCAGCAGCACCTGCGACTTCGCGACGGCCTCGCGGGCGACGGCGCGGTGCTCGCGGGAGCCGATGCGGGACGCGTTCGAGCGGTCGGTGTACGGGCGTTCGAACAGTCCGAGCTCGAACTTCGCGGTGAGGATGCGGCCCACGGCGTCGTCGACGCGGGACACCGGGACGCGGCCCGCCTCGACCTCGGCGATCAGCGTCTCCACGAACAGCGGGGCGCTGTTGGGCTCCATGAACATGTCGACGCCCGCGTTGACGGCCGTGCGGACCTGCGTCGGGAAGTCGCCCGGGATCTGGTGGATCGCCTCCCAGTCGCTGATCAGGAACCCCTCGAAGCCGAGCCGGCCCTTGAGGACGCCGGTGAGGAGCTCCTTGTGCGCGTGCATCTTCAGCGGGTTCCCGACGCCGTCCTCGGTCCAGTCGACGCTGGAGAAGGACGGCATGACGCTGCCGACGTCGTGCTTCTTGATCGCCTGGACGTACGGGACCAGGTTCGTCTTCCAGAACGCCTTCCGGTCGGTGACCGTGACGCCCTGGTCGATCGTGTAGGTGCCGGTGGTGGACGAGCCGAACCGCGTGTCGCCGTCGCCCGCGTAGTGCTTCACGGTGGCGAGGACGTGTTCGGGGTCGTCGAGGTCGCGGGACGGGCGGCGCCCCTGGTAGCCCTCGACGGCGGCGGCCATGCGGGTGGCGAGCGCGGGGTCCTCGCCGAAGCTCTCGTACGTGCGCCCCCACCGGACGTCCCGGGTCACGCAGACGCACGGGGCGAACGTCCACTGCGGGCCGGTCGCGCGGGTCTCCTCGGCGGTGATCGCGGCGGCCCGCCGGGCGAGGCGGGGGTCGCGGGTCGCGCCGAGGCCGATGTTGTGGGGGAAGACGGTGGCGCCGACGAGGTTGTTGTGGCCGTGCACCGAGTCGACCCCGTACAGCAGCGGGATCTTCAACCGGGTGCCGAGGGCGCGGGCCTGGAAGCCGTCGACCATGTCGGCCCAGCCTTCGGGGGTGTTCGAGGCGGGGGTGGAGCCGCCGCCCGACAGGACGGAGCCGAGGCCCAGCCGGGTGATCATCTCGGGGTCGCCGGCGACGGCGCCCCGTTCGGCCTGCGTCATCTGGCCGGCCTTCTCCGCGAGGGTCATCCGGCCGAGCAGGTCGTCGACGCGCTTCTCGACGGGCAGGCGCGGGTTCAGATAGGGGGCGGGCCGTTCCTGCGCCAGCACGGGCGGTGCCGCGATGGCGGACGGCACGGCGGCGGTGACCGCCAGCGCCAGCATGATCCGCCCGATCCGGGTGGCGGGTCCGAGGGGGTGTCGCACGTCGTCCCTCCGTGGGTCGCTTCCGCGACGCCGCGCGGCCCGGGCGGACCGCGCGGCCGGCGTCCGGGGGGCACGGCTCGCCCGGACGGCCGTGCACCCCTCACCGGCTCTGCGTCACCGCGAAGGTCCCCCGACGGAGATCACCTGTCAAGGAGGGAGGCGCGTGCGGAGCGCGGGACGGCGTGGCCGGAGTCGGCCGCCGCCGTCCCGGGCCCGGTCAGCTCTTCCGGCCGCCGCCGGTGCGCCGCCCGCCCGCGGTGTCGCGGGACCGGCCGGCCTCGCCCTCGCGGGTCACCTCGACGCGCTCCTTGCGCAGCTCGCTGCGGACGGTCTGCTCGTCCTGCACCTGCTCGGTGCGCACCCGCACCCGCTCGACCGGCACGGCCTCCTTCGTCACGACGGGCCGCTCCTCGTAGAGGACGATCTCCTTGTCGTCCTCGGTGATCGTCACGCGGGTGCCCGGCTGCGCGCCGGTGATCGGCTCGCGGTCGATCTTGATCTCGTCGTGCGTGCACGGCACCGTGCGCTCGACCGTCTCGGTCTCGATCCACTTGCGGACCCGGACCCGTCCGGCCTCGTGCCGCTCGGTGCCGACGTGGATCTGCTCCTCGCACCGGACGATCTCCGTGAGCCCGCCCTCGGCGCCCGGCTCGGCCTCCGTGCGGGTGCGCTGCTCGGGCATCGTGCGTCCGGCGGCCGCGTCGGGCGCGGTCCGGCCGGCCTGCTCGCCGCGCTTCGCCCGGTCGGGGCGGACGGCCATGCCCGCGGCCCCCGCGGTCCCGGCGGCGCCTGCGGCGCCGGTCGTCCCGGACGGTCCGGCCGGGGCGGCGCGCCCCTCGGCCGTCCGGCCCTCGGCGGGGGTGTCGGTGCGGCCGGTGCCGCCCGCCGGGGCCTGCTCGCCGGTGCGGCCGCCGGCCGGGGGCCGGACGCCGTAGTGCCGGTACAGGTCGACGATCTGCGCGTGCGACAGGTGCTCGTCGGCGTCGACGTTGGGGGCGCCCTTGATGGTCTCCTTGTCGTAGGGGACCTGGAGCATGTCGGCTTCCTTGTGGGAGCCCGTCAGCGGGACGAAGCTCTCCCGCATCCCGAACCAGCCGGTGTGGACGGTGATCCACTCCGGGGCGCCGGAGTCGTCGTTGAGGTAGACCTGCTTGATCGTGCCGACCTTGGTCCCGTTGGTGTCGGAGACGCTCATTCCCATGAGCTCCCGCACCTGTGTCTGCGTCTGCACGTTGAACACCTCCGCTTCCGCGACCGCGTCCGGCCGGCGGGGCGGACGGCCCCTGCCGGTGCGGCGGCGCGCCCGGCTTGCGTCCCTCGGCCGCGGCGATTCCGAAGTCGGGCGCCGGCGCCGGACTCCGGTGCCCTTCGTTGTGATTGATCCCGAGTTGCCGGATTTCACCTCGGGGGTAACCGCATGGGACGCCGGTAAACCCGTTGACGTAACTCTCGGTGACTATCTACCAGATTCTTACCTGCGGCCCCACGGCACGGACGCCCGGCGATCTACGCAGCGTCACCGAGAATGAATCACACAAAAGCGACGAACAGCCATTAATTGATGGCGAAAAATCCCGGCATGGAGATCATTTTATGAATCCGCAGTTTCCTTTTTCCCGTGTTGCGCAACATTGTCGACGGAAGCGCCCGGTGATCGGGGCGCGAGGACGCCTGCGACACATCGGAGATCAGCTATGGACGACTTCCCACCCGCACCCCGGCGGCGACGGGCGATGCCGACGATCGGCCGGAGCGCGGAGCGCACCGGCACCGGCCCCGCGGCCCGCCGCCCGCGCGCCGCACTGGTCGCGGCGGCGCTGTCGGCCGCCGCCGTCGCCGCCGCGGGCCTGCCGGGCACGGCGTCCGCGACCGCCGACGCCGCGCCGCCGTGGTGCGCCGGGAAGGGCCCGCTCGCCGCCCGGATGCTGCCGACCACCATCGACATCGCCGAGTGCGACCTGCGCGGGCGCGTGGTGACCGGCGCCGGCGGGCTCAGCGCGACCGTCCCCCGGGACGGCACCTCGGTCGCCGCGCACTGGCTGCGCACCGACGGCGCCGCCGAACTGCGGATCCAGTTCGACGACCGGACGAACCGGATCGTCATCCGCACCGGCGGCATGCGGGCCCCGCAGGGCCGCCCCCGCGGCGCCCGCGCCCCGCAGGACGCCTGCACGGACGGCCGGTACCGGACGCAGCCGAGCAAGTGGCCGAAGGGCACGACCGTCCAGTGGCGGTACCACACGGGCGGCACCGGACGGGCGAGCACCACCGTCGCGAGGGGCGTCTCCAACGCCGTCGACGCGCACACCGACTGCCGCAGCGACGGGCAGTTCAACCCGCTGCCGAACGTGTCCGCGCGGTACCTCGGGGCGTCCGCGCAGCCGCCGAACCTGACGAGCGCGGCGGCCTGCGGGCGGCGCGACGGCGTCAACACGTTCGGCTGGCTCGCCATGGCCGCCGCCGAGGGCAACGTGCTCGCCGCGACGTGCTCCTGGTCCTCCGGGCCCACCACCGTCGAGACGGACATGGCCCTCCAGACGCAGGGCCGCCGCTGGTGGACGGGCGCGGGCTCCTGCCCGCAGGGCGCGTTCTCCACGACGGCGGTCGCGACGCACGAGACCGGGCACGTGCTCGGCCTCTCGCACGTCTCGGGCGCCGGCGGCTCGAACCTCACGATGGCGCCGCGCCTCGGCCCGTGCGACAACGGGCCGTCCACGCTCGGCAAGGGCGACTACGACGGGCTGATCGCGCTCTACGGCGCCCGCTGAGCCGGCCCGCCGGACGGACGGACGCCGCCGGGCGGCGCCGCGCCCGTCAGCCCCGGGGCGCGAGCCGTCCGACGACGATGAGGCGGCGCTCGTCCGTCCCCTTCGGGTGGCAGGTGATCAGCGTGACGTACGCGCCGTCCGGCGGGCTCCACGGCCGGTACGGGACGGGCTCGAGCGCGTCGCGGTCGTCGGGCATCGTGATGCGCTTGTCCCGCACCCGGTAGGTGTACGTCCGGCCGCCCGCGCGCAGCTTGATCGCGTCGCCGGTCTTCAGCTTGTCGAGGTCGAGGAACGGGTGCAGGTGGGTCGTCCGGTGCCCGAGCAGGACGGTGTTGCCCTGCTCGCCCGGACGCGCCGTCCCCGGGTAGTGCCCCACGCCGTACTGCAGGACGCGCTCCGACACGCCCTCAAGGACTTTCGCCTTCACCGAGATGCGGTCGATGGCGATGCTCCCGATCTGCTCGCCGGGGCGGGCGCGTCCGTCCGGCGCCGTCCCGGGCTCCGCCGCCGCGCCCGCGGCGCCGGAGGCCTCCGGACGGGCGGGCGCGGCACGGGCGGGGTCGAGTTCGAGCACGGACGTCACCGACGAGACGGCCGCGGCCGGGCCGGCGCCGGCGGGGCCCGCGGACGCCCGCGCGGCCGGGGCACCGGCGGCGGACACGGCGAGGGCGGCCGCCACCGGGACGGCCGCGGGGATCAGCTTGCGCACGGACATGTCGCCTCGTTCCTCTCGCTGGACGGACGGCGGCGCGGCCGCCGCGTCCGGTGACGGCACGGAGGGGACGGCACGTCTCCCGTCCCCTCCGTCCGATCGATCGATCGTCGCGATCCGCGGTCGCCGCGGCGCGGCTCGGCCGCCCGACGCCCCGCGGTGGCGTCCGGTCGCCCGGCCCGCCGCCGCGGCGGACGCGGATCGTTCAGCTCCGGGTCGTTCCGGGACCGTCGGACGCGGAGCCGCACCGCGCCGTCCCGTCCGTTCCGGACCCGGTCACACGGGTCCCGCTCAGTTCTTCGCCGGCGTGTTGACCTCGACGGGCAGCTCGTTCAGCGGCAGGCGCGGGCCGGCCTCGTTCACGGTCAGGTCGGTGACCTCGGACACCGGCGCCGTCCGCTTCAGGGTGCCGACGAGGTTCCGCACGGTGTCGCCCACGCGGCTCCGCTTGGCCGGCTTGGCGGCGCGCTGGTTCGCGACCGGCCGCACCGGCTGCGCCACCGGCTGCGCGACCGGCTTGACCGGCTTCCCGGCCCGGGTCACGGTGCCCTTGGCGACCGACTCCAGCGTGGAGGTGAGCTGGCCGGTGAGCTGGTCCGGCCCCGGCGCGGCCCCGGCGGCGCCGCCCTCGCGCGCGGTGCTGCCCTTGCGCAGGGTCGGCGGCAGGTCGTGGTCGCCGCCGTCGCCGACGGACGCGCCGCCCTTGCAGGACGCCTTCGACAGCCCCAGCACCGCGACGGAGTTGCCGCACACGTTGATCGGCGCCGAGATCGGCAGGTACACCTGGTTGCCGCCCAGGATGGAGAAGTTGCCCGAGGTCTTCATGTCCGGCGTGCCGCCCGACCGCTCGACCTCGGCGCCGCCCTTGCAGTACGCCTGGGAGATCCCGATGACGGCGACGGAGTTGCCGCAGACGTTGATCGGCGCCGAGATCGGCGCCTTCACCTGGTTGCCGCCGAGGATGGAGAAGTTCCCGGAGGTCTTCATGTCGGCGTCCTTGCCGCCGCCGTGCCGGTACCCGCCGTCCCAGCGGTCCGCGGACGAGGCGCGGTAGCCGTCACCGTGCCCCTTGCCGTGCCCCTTGCCGTGGCCCTTGCCGTGCCCCTTGCCGTGCCCCTTGCCGTGGCCCTTCCCGTGCCCCTTGCCGTTCTCGAACTCGACCTCGGCGCCGCCCTTGCAGTACGCCTGGGAGATCCCGATGGCGGCGACGGAGTTGCCGCACACGTTGATCGGGATGCTGATCGGCGCGTTCACCTGGTTCCCGCCGCCGATGGAGAAGTTCCCGGAGGTCTTCATGTCGCCGGCGCCGTGCCCGCCGTGGCGCTTGTCGTCGAACTCGACCTCGGCGCCGCCCTCGGAGAACGCCTCCGACGCGCCGAGGACCGCGACGGAGTTGCCGCTGACGTCGACCGGGATGGAGACCGGCAGGTGGACCTGGTTGCCGCCGAGGATGGAGAAGTTCCCGGCCGTCCGCATGTCGGCGTGGGCGACCGCCCCGGTGGCGCCGAAGCTCGCGCCGACGGCGACCGCGCCCGCGGCGACGAGCGCGGCGCGGCTGGTGTTCTTGGCCCAGTTGCGCATTTGTTTGCTCCTGTCTTTTCTGCGATCGATGAATCGGTGGATCGGCTGCACGACATCTTCCGGATGTGCGCAGCGCGCAACGGCCGGACGAGGCCGATGCTCATTTCGGAATCGCGAATCCCGCCCGGCCCGGTGAGCCGGGCGCCATGCGGAAACGCGGTGAGGAAGGTGAACTCTCGGGCGGCCGGGAACGGCCGCGGAGGCCCCTGCGGCGGGACGCACCCGGGGGTGCGGCGGCCGGGGCGGGGAACCGCTAGTCGGGGACGACCGCCGGGCCGCCCGGCGCGGCGATGTCGGTCAGGGACGTGCGGCGGAAGGCGCGCAGGTCCATGCCGAGGGGCGCGGCCGGGTCGACCGCGGCGGCGAGGTCGGCGAACGGCGCGAACGGGTGCCCGCCGGGGGCGGAGCCGCCCCGCTGGTTGCCGTCCTGGCCGGGCAGCACGGGCGGCGTGTCGGCCGGGCCGTGCCCGCCCCGGCATGCGGTGCAGCCGTCGGGCTCGGGCAGGTCGTCGGCCTTGACGGCGTCGGCGAACGGCGCGGGAACGACCTTGCCGTCGCCCACGTGGACGGGTTCGCCCGCGAACGCGGGCTGCCCGGCGGCCTCCGGCTCGGGGCCCTCGGCCGCGGGGCCGGGCGCGGCGGACGCGTCACCGGCGGGTGCCGGCACGGTGTCGGCCACTCCCCGCACGAGCCCGGTGAGGACGGGCCGTCCGGTGTTCGCGTCGCCGCGGAGCCGCACGTCCGGGACGCCGGCGGCGGTCCCGAGGTCGCGCACGGCGCGGACGGCGGTGTCCTTGTCGCGGGCGAGGTCGCTCCCGCGGTCGCGCAGGTAGCCCACCGGACGCTCGCCCACCTCGTGCACGTCGTCGGCGACGACCTCGGCCGTCTCCCGGGGCGACCAGTCGCGCTGCACCTTGAAGTGCCGCAGCGTGGCCAGGCCGGGCTCGGGCCGCGCGGCCGGTCCGGCGGCGGGGCCGGCGCTCCGGCCGGGGCCGTCCGGGACGGCGAGCGGACCGGCGAGGTCGCGCGGGGCGCCGCTGCGCGGCGTCCCGTCGTCGGCCATCGCGGCGTCGTTGAGCGCCGCCAGCGCGAGCCAGCCCGCGAACGCGAATCCGGCGACCGCGAGCAGCCGGGCGACCGAGCGCAGGACGCAGACATGCCGACCGCGGAGGCCGTCGGCCTCGCGCCGGATCGATGCCGCGTCCACGTCCGGATGCCCCCTTCGCCCGCGATCCCGGCCCCCGTTCGGGACCGGTTCCTGATCGGTCGAGAACGACCGTAGCACTTTCCCGCGCGCGATCACGGGACGATTTCGATTTACGTCGTGCGTGTCTCTCGGTGAATCCCGGAGGCCGCGCGCCCGCCTTTTCCGCCCGGGACCTCCCCGGAGGCCGGCGCACCATTACTCCGCTATTCGTCCGATTCTGGGGGATATGTCGAAACTCGTTATCCGGGACATGTATGCCGACCGGTATCGGGGTGCGTTAGATTCGGCGGACCCGGCCGTCCCGGCGAGGAGTCCCCGATGACCGACCCCGCACCCCGCGCCGAGCCCGCGGACGCCGCCGCACGGGCGGCCCGCCCGGACGCGCCGAGCCTCCCGAGCACCCCGGCTCCCCGCCCGCGCCGCCGCACCGTCCGCCGGGTGCCCGAGGCACAGCTCGTCGCGGCCC
>NZ_QHJN01000239.1:0-8686 GCF_003947565.1 Actinomadura sp. WAC 06369
GTGGCGGGGGAGCGCGTCGCGGAGGCCGAGGTGATCGTGCGGTCCGCGGAGGGGGCGGCCGAGGAGGTCGCGGCGCGCACCGCGGAGAAGGTGGCCGAGTCGGCGTCGGCGGAGACGCTGAAGCGGGCGCTCGCGGCGGTGGAGGAGGAGCTCGGGGACGCGTGGGAGGCGCTGGAGGAGTCGCGGACCGAGCTGGCCCGGACGGTCGGGGAGTTCGCGCGCGGCGAGGCGGCGCGGGCCGTCGCCGAGGCCGCCGCGGAGGCGGTGCCGCCCGTGGTGGAGGTGCGGGTGGGCGCCGCGGCGGAGGCCGTCCGGGTCGGCGGGCACACGCACGCGGTGTTCCCCGACCTGGTGCTGGCGCTGGGGGCGGGGTGCCACGTGCTGCTGGTGGGTCCGGCGGGGACGGGGAAGTCGATGATGGCGCAGCAGGCCGCGGAGGCGTTCGGGCAGGAGTTCCACGCGCTGTCGCTGGGGCCGACGACGCCGATGAGCAAGATCTTCGGCTACTACGACGCGCACGGGAACTACCACGGCACCCCGTTCCGGCGGGCGTTCGAGCACGGCGGGCTGATGCTGCTCGACGAGCTGGACAGCGGCCATCCGGGGCTGCTCGCCGAGCTGAACCAGGCGCTGTCCATCCGGTCGTGCGCGTTCGCCGACGGCATGGTGCGGGCCCACCCGGACTTCCGGCTGGTCGCGACGGCGAACACGTACGGGACGGGCGGCGACCGGCGGTACGTGGGCCGGCAGGCGCTCGACGCGGCGACGCTCGACCGGTTCGCGGTCGTGGACGTCCCGGTCGACGAGGAGCTCGAGGAGCGCGTGGCGCTCGCGCACGCCCCGGACCGGACGGACGACGCCCGCGGGGTGCTCGCGGAGGTGCGGCGGCTGCGGGCGGCGGCCGAGGAGAAGCGGCTCCCGGTGATGTTCTCGCCGCGGGCCTGCATCGACGCGGCGCGGCTGCTGCAGGCGGGGGCGAGCGTCGAGCAGGCGATGCGGTGGCGGGTCGTCCGGGGGATGTCGGCGGCGCACCGTTCGGCGCTCGGGCTGTGAGCGGGGTCGGCGAGACGGTGCACGCGCTGGAGCCGATGTGGTCGTGGCAGGAGTTCGTGGACCGGGCGCGCGAACCCGACAGCATTCCGGACGGCTGCGGCCGCCACGACCGGGGGGCGTGGCCGGGCGCGTCCTGGGAGGAGGCGCTGCGGCTGGCGAGGGACGGCTGGGCGACCGTGCTGCCGGAGGTGGACGCCGAGGTCGCCGAGCTGCGGGAACGGGTGCGGGACGAGGTGGTGACGACGGCGCTCGCGCCCGCGTGGGACGTGACGGGCGGGGAGGTGGACGTCGGCGTCTACCTGAGCGGTACGCCGGAGTGCATGGTGGACGCGGTGCCGCAGCGGCTCTCGGCGCGGGGCCGCGTGGTGGCGTTCCTCGTCCCGGCCGGGTACGTCCACACGACCCCGCACGCGGCGGTGCGCAACCGGGGGGTGGCGCTGGCCGCGCTGTGCTCGACGATCATCGCGGCGGGGCACAGCGTGGAGGTCTGGTCGGGTTTCTGCGCGCACGTGGGGGCGGGCGAGCGGTACGCGGGGGTGGCGCGGGTGGTGTCGGCGGCGGAGCCGCTGGACATGGGGCGGCTGATGTTCGTGATGGCGCACCCGGCGATGCTGCGGCGCCTGTGGTTCGCGGTCTACGACAGCGCCCCGCGCCCCGTGGCGAGGCGCATGCGCGACCACGAATACGGGCGTGCGCCGTACACCTGCCTTCCGGACGATCTGCCCGACGGGGTCCCCGACCCGTACGTCCTGCCTTACCTCTCGCCGGGCGACCCGCAGTGGGAGACGGCGGAGACCGCTCTGGCCTGGTGCCAGGAGATGTTCACCAGTCTGAACCTCCTCCACAGCCCGTGAACTGCTCACCGTCTGCAGTCGGGCGTTTACCGAAACAGCACCGCGCGTGACTTTTCCCTGTGCCGCTCCGGGTACGGCGGCCCTGAGGGGACCGTCGCGCAGCGAGAGGAGAGGGGCGTCGTGACCGACGTTTCGAGCAGGGGGTCGCAACCGGGTGACGAGCGGGAGGTGCTGACCAACCGGCAGGGCCATCCGGTCTACGACAACCAGAACCAGCGGACGGTCGGGGCGCGGGGCCCGGCGACGCTGGAGAACTACCAGTTCCTGGAGAAGATCAGCCACTTCGACCGGGAGCGGGTGCCGGAGCGGGTCGTGCACGCGCGCGGCGTGACGGCGTTCGGGTACTTCGAGGCGTACGGCCGGTGGGGCGACGAGCCGATCGCGAACTACACGCGCGCGAAGCTGTTCCAGGAGGAGGGGAAGCGGACGCCGCTGGCGATCCGGTTCTCGACGGTCATCGGCGGCCGCGACTCGGCGGAGACGGCGCGCGATCCGCGGGGCTTCGCGGTGAAGTTCTACACCGAGGACGGCAACTGGGACCTGGTGGGGAACAACCTGGCGGTGTTCTTCATCCGGGACGCGATCAAGTTCCCGGACGTCATCCATGCGCTGAAGCCGGACCCGGTGACGTTCCGGCAGGAGCCGAACCGGATCTTCGACTTCATGTCGCAGACGCCGGAGGCGCTGCACATGCTCGTGAACCTGTTCAGCCCGCGGGGGATCCCGTCCGACTACCGGCACATGCAGGGGTTCGGGGTGAACACCTACAAGTGGGTGAACCAGGCCGGGGAGACCAAGCTGGTCAAGTACCACTGGATGCCGAAGCAGGGCGTCCGGAGCATGACGGAGGCGGACGCCGCCGCCGTGCAGGCGAGCGACCTGGGGCACGCGACGCGGGACCTGCACGAGGCGATCGACCGGGGCGACTTCCCGGAGTGGGAGCTCGTCGTGCAGATGATGGACGACCATGAGCACCCGGAGCTCGACTTCGACCCGCTGGACGACACGAAGGTGTGGCCGGAGAACGAGTTCCCGCCGCAGCCGGTCGGGCGGATGGTGCTGAACGAGAACGTGAAGGACAACTTCGCGGAGAACGAGCAGATCTCGTTCGGGACGGGCGTCCTGGTGGACGGGCTCGACTTCTCCGACGACAAGATGCTGGTGGGGCGCACGTTCTCCTACAGCGACACCCAGCGGTTCCGGGTGGGCCCGAACTACCTGCAGCTTCCGGTCAACCGGGCCAAGAGCGCCACCGTGCGGACGAACCAGCGGGACGGCCAGATGGCCTACTACGTCGACGGCTCCGGCGACAACCCGCACGTGAACTACGAGCCGTCCATCACGGGGGGCCTGCGGGAGGCGCAGTACCCGACGTCGGACGACGAGGGCCCAGAGATCGTCGGCCGGGTGACGCGCAAGCGGATCCCGCGGACGAACGACTACGTGCAGGCCGGGCAGCGGTACCTGCTGATGGAGGACTGGGAGCGGGACTCGCTGGTCGAGACGTTCGTGGGGCAGCTGTCGCAGTGCGAGCGGCCGATCCAGGAGCGGATGGTGTGGCATTTCCTGCTGGCGGAGGACGATCTGGGCCTGCGGGTCGGCGAGGGGCTCGGGATCGGGCCGGACGCCGTCGCGCACCTGGACCCGCTGCCGGGGCAGACGCTGACGGACGAGGACGAGCGGCGCCGCGCGAACCTCGGCAAGAACGGGTCGCGGGACGTCGGGGATCTGAAGATGACGCACTGCGTGCCGAACGAGCGGGCCGTCCACCATTTCGGGGAGGGGTGACGGCCCGCCGGAGCGGCGCGCGGTGACGGGTTCCGGCGGCCGCCCCTTCCGCGTCAGGGGCGGCCGTCGGCCGCGTACGCGATGCGGTGCGCGGTGAGGGCCGCGTCGATGATCTCGGCTTCGCCGGTGAAGGCGCGTTCCATGACGGCGACGAACTCGTCGTTGGGCGGGTAGAGCCGCGCGGCGGCGCCGGCCATCTCGCGGACGAGGATGCGGGCGCCCGTGCGGAGCGCGGACTCGAGCTGGCGGACGTCCTGGCCGGCGCGGGCGGAGCGGGCGCCGAGGCGGCGGAACCAGTCGAGGGCGGCGGCTTTGCCGTGGGCGCCCGCGTAGACGGCGAGGGCGTCGCGCAGGGCGCGGGCGACGACCTTGTCGGGCAGGTGGGCGTAGGCGGGGACGCGGACGGTGATGTCGCCGGCGACCTCGGCGGCGATCTCGTCGAGGCGGTCGTTGAGGCGGTCGGCCACGGGTGCCGCGATGGTCCGCATCGGTCACCTCCGCACGGGTCGGTGGTTCGCGGTGGTGCCGTACCCGCGAGTAGTGGCATGTTACCGACGCGTAGAACGCCTGTCCCCCCTGATTTCACCCCGATTCCGGAGATATGTCCCCCGGGTCAGGGCCGGGCGCCGGCGGCGACCGCCGGGTTCGCGGAGGCCCCCTCCGTCGCGAGCAGCACGACCGTCCGGTCGCGGCCGTCCGGGAGGTCCGCGCGGCGGCCGGGGGCGAGCGCGGCGCGGACGCCCGCCAGGGACGCGGCGCCGCACGGCCCGGCGGGGACGCCGAGCGCCGCGAGGTCGCGGGCGGCGCGGGCCGCGGCCGCGTCGGACACCGACACGGCCGCGTCGACGCCGTCCCGCAGGTGCGGCCAGGCGAGCGCGGACGGCGCCGCGCAGTGCAGCCCGGACATGATCGTCGCCCGCGTGCCGATCGTCGTGAACCGTCCGGCGGCGAGGCTCGCGAGCAGGCAGGGCGCCGCGTCCGGCTCGACCGTCAGCAGCACGGGGGACGCCCCGCCCGTCCGGTAGTGCGCGACGGCGGCCTGGGCCAGCGACCCCACCCCCACCGGGACGGCGACGAGGCCCGGCGGCTCGGCCCCGCGCGCGCGCAGCTCGTCGTCGATCTCGGTGAAAAGCGTGGAGTACCCGTCCACGATCCACTGCGGCACCTGCTCGTGGCCGGGCACGGACGTGTCCTGGACGAGCAGGGCGTCCGGGGCCGACGCGGCCTCCGCGGCGAGCCGGACCGCCTCCTCGTAGGACCCCGCGACCCGCGTGACGCGCGCGCCCTCGCCCTCGATCGCCGCGACCGCCGCGGGGTGGACGCCGTCCGGCAGGTAGACGCGGGCGCGCGCGCCGAGCAGCCGCGCCATCGCGGCGACCGCCCGTCCGTGGTTGCCTTCCGTCGCCGTGACCAGCTCGACCGGACGTCCGCCGCGCACGCGCGCGCGCAGCCGTTCGAGCGTCGGCTCCGCGAGGCCGCAGTGCTCGGACACGGCCCGGAAGGCGCCCCACGACGCGCCGAGCATCTTGAACGCGGGCAGGCCCAGCCGGGACGACTCGTCCTTCACGAACAGCCGGCGGACGCCCAGTTCGGCGGCGAGCGCCGGGAGTTCGACCAGCGGGGTCGGCGCGTAGCCGGGCAGCGTCCGGTGGAAGGCGGCGACGACGGCGCGGGGAGCGGGCGGCGGTCCGGACGGCCGGTCCCGGGCGGCGGACCGGGGGCGGACGTACCAGGAGGCTCGGGTCATCGTCGTCATGCGTTCAGGCTTGCGCAGCGTCGTTCGATCGGTCCAGCGCACGTTTCCGAGCGATAATCATCAGCAGAACCGAACGATCGGAGGGCGGGGCGATGCTGGACCTGCACCGGCTGCGGCTGCTGCGCGAACTGAAGCACCGCGGGACGCTCGCCGCCGTCGCCGAGGCGCTCGCGTACAGCCCGTCGACGGTCTCCCAGCAGCTCTCGGTGCTGGAGCGGGAGGCGGGGGTGCGGCTGCTCGAACCGGTCGGGCGCCGGGTGCGGCTCACCCCGCAGGCCGAGATCCTCGTCGCGCACACCGAGGCGGTGCTGGAGCGGCTCGAACGCGCGGAGGCCGACCTCGCGGCGTCGCTCGAGGGCCTCACCGGGACGCTGCGCGTCGCCGCGTTCCAGACGGCCGCGCTGGCGCTCGTCCCGGACGCGCTCGGCCGGCTCGGCGCCGCCCACCCGCGGCTGCGCGTCGAGGTCACCCAGTGCGAGCCGGAGAGCGCCCTGCCCGCGCTGCTCGCCCGCGACTTCGACGTCGCCGTCACCGAGGAGTACCCGGACGAGCCGATACCGCGCCCCGACGGCATCGAGTACGCGGAGCTGGGGCGGGACGAGATGCGGCTCGCCCTCCCCGCCGGATCCGCCGCCGGAGGCATCGACGGGGAGGCGGCCCCGGCGGCGGCGGCCGGCCTCCCGTGGGTGATGGAGCCCGCGGGGACGGCGTCGCGGCGCTGGGCGACCCGGCTGTGCCGGGACGCCGGGTTCGAGCCGGACGTCCGCTACGAGTCGACCGACCTGCTGCTGCACCTGCGGCTCGTCGAGCGCGGCCACGCCGCCGCCCTGCTCCCCGACCTGGTGTGGACGGGCGCCGCCCCGGCCGTCCCGGTCGCGCGGCTGCCGCGGGGGCGGCACGTCCGGCGCCTGTTCGCCGCGACGCGCCGGGGGAGCGGCGCGCATCCGGCCGTCCGCGCGTGGTGCGAGGCCCTCGCCCGCCCCCTGCGGGAACGGCCTCCGCACGAGCATCCCCAAAGCACCCTCAAAGGATTTGCATCCGGCGGCTAAGCTCGGATGCACAACATCCGTTTATCACCACGGAACATCACGTCCCTCCATCGCCGAGGCGACCTTCCGGCCCCCTGACGAGTCCCGCGACACGCCGGGACTCCCGGGCCTCCCAAGTACCCCGAACCCCGTCCACGGGCCGCGTACGGGTGAGCCGCATCCCTTTTGAGGGGGTTTTCCCGGATGGCGATGAGTCCGCCGAACGGGCAGAGTCGGTAACGGCGGCAGAGTCGGCGACGGCGGCAGGGACGCGGACCGGAGAAGGGACCGGGCCGCAGGAAGAAGGCGACGATGTCCGACACCTCGATCCTCACCTCGATGAACACCACCGAACTCGCACGGCTCCTGTACGGCTCCGCGCTGCAGGAGTCCGACCGTCCGTCCGCCGAGCAGGTCCGCGGGGCCGTCCGCGCCCGCCTCGGCGCCTGCGGCGGCGACCGGAGCGCCTGCCTCGCGGAGATCGCGCAGGAGGCCGGCGACCACCCCGACGCCTACCTCGCGCGGATGCGCTGGGCCATCGCCGCGGTGGCCCGCGCCTACGGCCGCCCCTCCGCGCCCCGGGACACGGCCCGCGGGACGTCCCGTGGGACGCCCCGCGAACCGACGTGCGCATGAACCGGCCGCCCGTCCGGGTGGTCCGGCCGCGAAGGGAGAGGAGAGGGACATGAAGCCGACGCGCTCACCGTTCGCCGACCGCCGCGAGGACATCGTCCCGCGCGGCCTCCGCGACCTGCTCGCCACCGACCCCGACACGCCCCCGCGCGGCGAGGACGAACGCCGCAGGCGGCGACGGCGCAGGACCATGGCCGTCCGCCGCACCCCCTGACGTCCGCACGGCCCCCGGCGTCCGTGCGCCCCGCGACGCCGGGTGCGCGGCGGATGCCCGGCCCCGCCGCACGGGCGCGCCTCAGTGGCGCGTCTTCTTCTTTTTGCTCTTCGAGTCGCCGTCCGACTCCCACTCGTAGCCGGGCTCGTTCTTCTCGCAGTGGCTGTCGCTCACCCGCCGGTCGGTGGCGTCGTGCTCGCACCACCGGTCCCCGCCCCCGCCGCACGCCGTCAGGCCGAACGCCGCGACGACCACGGCCATCGTGAGGGCGACTCTTCTGCTCATCATCCTTGCCTTTCCATTCCGAGCCCTCCGGGACGGCGGGCGCGACACTCAGACGTGCGCCGGGCGGTGACCGTTCCGGCGCGCGGGCGGGCCCGGTGCCCGCCGCCGAACTATGCTGACGCCTGTGAGCGATGAGCCCGTGACGGAACCGGACGGACGCGAGTACCGGATCGGGGAGCTCGCGGAGGCCGCGGGCGTCCCGGTCCGCACGCTGCGCTACTACCAGGAGCGCAGGCTGCTGCCGCCGCCGCGCCGCGAGGGCCGCATCGGGCTGTACTCGGAGGAGCACCTCGCCCGGCTGCGCATGATCGCCAACCTGCTGGAGCGCGGCCACACCCTGGAGGGCATCCGGGAGCTGCTGGCGGCGTGGGAGCAGGGCCGCGACATCGAGACCGTGCTCGGCGTCGAGAAAGCGGTCACGACGCCGTGGTCGACCGAGGTGCCGGTCACGATGACGATGGACGAGCTGGCCGCGCTGTTCCCCGACGAGGAGGTCGGCGCCGCGTCCGTGCGGCGCGCCCTCGACCTGGGCCTCATCGAGATCGACGGCGACCGCGTGACGCACTGGAGCCGCCGCCAGCTCGACGCCACGGTGACGCTCGTCCGGGCCGGGGTGCCGCTGGAGGCGGTCCTGTCGGCCGGGCGCGAGCTGCAGCAGAGCATGGACGCCCTCGCCGCGATGTTCGTCGACCTCATCGCCACGCACGTCGTGGGCCGGCTGGAGGAGCAGGACCTCGGCGAGCTGACCGACACGCTCGCGCGGCTGCGGCCGGGCGCCCAGGTCACCGTCGAGGCGGGCTTCGCGGCGGCGATGGACCGGCAGGGGGCCGCGTCCCGGCCCGCACCCGCGCCCGTCCTGGGCCGCGGCGGGCCTACTGGGGGCGTTGGCGCCGGAGAGCGCCTGGAGGGCCGGGTCCGCGGCGCCCGGGTCCGCCTGCCCCGACGGGCGCGGGGCGCGCCCGGGCGCCGCGCCGCCACCGCCGGGGCCCGGCGCGTCGCGGCGCCCGCCGCGCCCCGCCCCGAAGTCCTCGCCGCGGACCGGACCACCCCGGGGCGGCGGTAGTGTGTCCGACCG
>NZ_QHJN01000240.1:0-8662 GCF_003947565.1 Actinomadura sp. WAC 06369
GCTGCACCACGTCCGCAGCCTCAAAACCGTGACCGCCCGCCAGCACATCGTCCAGCTCCCACTCCACGAACGGAGCCAGAGCCGCCGCACACTCCGCCAGCCGCGCCGCGAACACCGGCGACGCCTCCGCCAGCTCACGCCCCATCCCGACCCACTGACTCCCCTGCCCCGGAAACACCAGCACCGTGCGGCCCACACCACCGGGGATCACCGAGCCCGTCACCACGCCGGTGATCGGCTGGCCGGTCGCCACGGCGGCGAGGCCCGCGAGCATTTCGGTGCGGTCCGCGCCCGACACGACGGCGCGCTGCTCGAACGCGGACCGGGACGTCGCCAGCGACCACGCGACGTCTCCCATGGGCAGTTCCGGGCGCGCTGCCACGTGCTCGCGAAGGCGGCCCGCCTGGCCGGCGAGTGCCGCAGGGCTGCGGCCGGACAACACCCACGTGGGGGCGGGGTCGGACAGGACCGGTGTGATGTCCGCCGCGTCGTCCGCCGTACCGGTCTCGGCGGGGGGCTCTGGCGCCTCGGGGACCTCTTCGACGATCACGTGCACGTTGGTGCCACTCGCGCCGAAGGCCGAGACGCCCGCCCGGCGGGGCCGGTCACCCGCAGGCCACTCCACCGGCTCCTGCAACAGCCGCACGTTCCCGGACGTCCAGTCCACGTGCGACGACGGCTCATCGGCATGCAGCGTCTTGGGCAGAGTGCCATGCTGGAGCGCCATCACCATCTTGATGACACCCGCGACGCCCGCCGCCTGCTGCGCGTGACCGATGTTCGACTTGATCGACCCCAACCACAACGGCCGATCACCCGCACGCCCCTGGCCATAGGTAGCCAGCAACGCACCCGCCTCGATCGGATCACCCAACTCCGTGCCCGTGCCGTGCGCCTCCACCACATCCACATCGGACGCCGAGAGGCGGGCATCGGCGAGGGCCGCGCGGATCACCCGACGCTGCGCCGGGCCGCTCGGTGCCGTGAGGCCGTTCGAGGCGCCGTCCTGGTTCATGGCGCTGCCGCGGATCACCGCCAGCACGCGGTGCCCGTTGCGGCGGGCGTCGGACAGCCGTTCGAGGGCCAGCATGCCCGCGCCCTCGCCCCAGCCCGTCCCGTCCGCGTCGTCGGAGAACGCCTTGCAACGGCCGTCGGAGGCGAGCCCCTGCTGGCGGGCGAAGTCGGCGAACATGACCGGCGTCGACATGATCATCACGCCGCCGGCGAGGGCCAGTGCGCACTCTCCGGCGCGCAGCGCGCGGGTCGCGAGGTGGACGGCGGCGAGGGAGGACGAGCACGCAGTGTCCACGGACACCGCGGGGCCGTTCAGTCCCAGGGTGTAAGCGACGCGGCCGGACAGCACGCTGATCGCGCTGCCGGTCACCAGGTGGCCTTCGGTGTGGCCGTGCTCACGCGCGTACCAGTCGTATCCGGACGCGCTCGCGCCGAGGAACACGCCCGTGCGGGAGCCGCGCAGCGTCCGCGGATCGGTCCCGGTGCGTTCGAGCGTCTCCCAGGCGAGTTCCATCACGATGCGCTGCTGCGGGTCCATGGCGAGGGCCTCGCGCGGGCTGATCCCGAAGAAGCCGGCGTCGAAGTCGGCGGCTTCCGGCAGGAAGCCGCCGCGGGTCTCGTAGCCGTGGGCCGCCGCCTCTGCGGGGTCCCATCCGCGGTCGGCGGGGAAGTCGCCGATGGCGTCCGCCCCGGCGGCGGCCAGGTTCCACAGTTCTTCCGGCGTCCGGACGTCGCCCGGGTAGCGGCAGGCCATGCCGACGACGGCTATGGGTTCACCCGTGACGGCCTCCAACTCGCGGACGCGCTCACGACTCTCGTGCAGTTCGGCCGTGACGCGCTTCAGGAAGTACCGGAGCCTGTCCTCGCTCACGCGTTCCACCTCGGGGTGCTCGGGCTGGGGGTGCTCGGTCTGGGAAGCGCCCGCACGGGCGGGCTCGCGGTGCCTGCTCGCCTGGTCATTCGATGCCGAACTCCTTGCCCAAGAGGTCGAACACCTCGTCGTCGCCCGCGTCCGCCAGCCGCTGCGAGACGTCCGGTCCGGTTCCGGTGGCGCGCTGCCGCAGCCGCCGCCACTTGTCGGAGAGCGCGGCCAGGCGTGCCGCGATGGCCGCGCTTTCCTCGCCGTCTCCGTCTGCGGATGCGGCACCGTCCTCGAACCTCTCGAGCAGTCCCGACAGGGCGGCGTCCAGGTGGTCGAGTTCGACGGAAACGGTCTGCGGGCCGACGCCGAGGGCGTGCAGGAGGTGCGCGGCGAGGGCGGCCGGGGTCGGATGTTCGAAGACGACGGTCGAGGGGAGGGTCGCGCCCGTCGCGGCGGTGAGCCGGTTGCGCAGCTCGATGGCCGTGAGCGAGTCGAAGCCGAGCTCCCGGAAGGCGCGTTCGGCGTCGATGTCGGCGGCGCCCTCGTGGGACAGCACCCGGGCGGCCTCGCCGCGCACCAGGTCCGTCGCGGCGGTGAGGCGGCGCGCTGCGGGAAGGGCGGCGAGGGTGCGGGCGAACTCGGGTGCGTCGTCGGCGCCGGCGCGGGCCGGAGCGGGGTCCGCGGCCTCCGGCAGATCGGCGAGGAGGGGGCTCGGCCGGTACAGGGTGAACGCGGGCGCGAAACTCCGCCAGTCGACGTCGGCGATCGTGACGAGCGGGCCGCCGTCCACGGCCTCATCCAACGCCCGCACCGCGGTCCGCGGGTCCAGGGCGCTCAGGCCGTGCCGGACTGACGTCTGCGTGGAGGATCCTCCGTCCCAGGGGCCCCAGGCGACCGACACGGCGGCCTGCCCGCGGGCGCGGCGCCGTTCGGCGACGGCGTCGACGAAGGCGCTGCCGGCGGCGTAGCCGGAGACCAGGGCGCTGCCCCAAGTCGCCGCGACGGAGGAGAACAGGACGAAGTCGTCCAGGTCGAGGTCCGCGGTCAGTTCGTCCAGCCAGCGCGCCCCGGCCGCGCGGGCGCCCGCGATGTCCGCGAGTTCCTCGGCGGTGATGTCGGCGACCGGGGTGTCCTGCCCGACGCCTTCGGCGTGCACGACGCTGCGCAGTGCGGGACCGCCGTCGGCGGTGAGCCGCTCGAGCAGGCAGACGAGGTCGGCGCGGCGGGTGGTGTCGCAGGCGGCGACGGACAGTTCGGCGCCGACCGCGGCGACGTCGGCGGCGAGGCGCGCCACGTCGGCCGTCAGGGGCCCGTCGGTGGCGAGGACGACGCGTTCGGCGCCGCGGCCGGCGAGCCAGCGGCCGACCTCGGCGCCGAAGACGCCCGTGCCGCCGGTGACGAGCGCGGTGCCGCGGCCGGGACGTGCCTGCGCGGGCGGCCCGGCGGCGCGGACGAGGCGGCGGGCCAGGACGCCCTGCGGGCGCAGTGCCGCCTGGTCCTCCGCGACGGCGCCCGACAGGAGCGCGGCGAGCCGCGCACCGGTGCGTTCGTCCCACGCGGGCGGCAGGTCGACCAGCCCGCCCCAGCGTTCGGGGTGCTCCACGCCGACGACCCGGCCCAGTCCCCAGACCTGCGCCTGCGCGGGGTCGCCGACCTCGCCGGGGCCGGTGGCGACAGCACCGCGGGTCAGCACCCACAGCGGGGCCTCGGGGGCGCGCTCGCCGAGGCACTGGACCAGGCCGAGGGTGGCCGCCATGCCGCGGGTCATGGTCGGATGGCCGAGGTACGGCGCCTCGTCCAGGGCCAGCAGAGACACCACTCCCGCGATGTCGCCCTCGGCGGCGCGGGCGGCGGCCGCGTCCGGCACGGCGACCACGTCGGCGCCGTGGCCGGTCAGCGCCCGGTGGACGAGCGGGGCCGCGGCGGGGTCATCGCCGACCAGCAGCCACGTCCCGGACAGTGCCGGGGAGTCGGTGCGGTCGGCCGCGCGCGTCCAGGTGATGCGGTAGCGCAGGCCGCTCAGCGGGTCGTCCGCGGGGGCGGCGGGGCGGACCGGCTCGGGCCAGTACCGGGTGCGCTGGAAAGCGTAGGTGGGAAGTTCGACGGTGGTGGCGGGGCCGTGCACGGCCGCCCAGTCCACGGGCACGCCGGACGCGTACGCGGTGGCCAGGGAGGTGAGCAGGCGCCGGGCGCCGCCGTCGCCGCGCCGCAGGGTACCGGTGACGACCGCGGTGCCGCCGAGGGTGTCGTCGACGGCGCCGATCAGCGCCGGATGCCCGGACGCCTCCACGAACACGCCGTGGCCGCCGTCGCCCAGCGCCCGGACGGCCTTCTCGAACTCGACGGTGCCGCGCAGGCTCGCGTACCAGTAGTCGGCGTCCAGGTCCGGTCCGGCAAGCCACTCCGCGGTGAACGCGGACATCATCGGAATCCGGGTCTCCCGCGGTTCGATCCCGGCGAGGGCCGACAGGATCTCGTCCCGCAGTTCCTCCACGTGGACGCTGTGGGACGCGTAGTCGATCGGCACGCGGGTGGTGCGGCAGGTGGGCGGGCACGCCGCGGCGAACTCGTCCAGCGCGTCGGGGTCGCCGGACACCACGCAGGAGCGGGGGCCGTTCACCGTCGCCAGCGACAGGCGTCCCTCGAACCCGGCCAGCCACTCGCGCACCGTGCCGGCGGACTCGGCGACCGACAGCATCCCGCCGCGGCCGTCCAGGGTCCGCAGCGCGCGGCTCCGCAGCGCCGCCACCTTGGCGCCGTCCTCCAGGGTCAGTGCTCCGGCGACGGTCGCCGCGGCGATCTCGCCGAGCGAGTGCCCGATGACCGCGTCGGGCTCCACGCCCGCCGCCCGCCACACCTCGGCCAGCGCCACCGACACCGCCCACACGGCGGGCTGCAGGACGTCGGCGGCGCGGAAGTCGTGCCGGCCCGCGAGGACGTCGTCCAGGTCCCACTCGACGTGGGGGGCGAGGGCGGCGGCGCACTCCGCGAGGCGCTCGCGGAAGACGGGCGACACCTCGGCCAGGTCGCGTCCCATCCCGGCCCACTGGCTGCCGTGGCCGGGGAACACGAACACGGTCCGGCCCGTCCCGCCCGGGGCGGCGGCGCCGGTCACCAGGCCGTCCGCGGTCTGGCCGGTGGCGGCGGCGGCCAGCCCGGCGGCCAGGTCCAGGCGCTCGGTGCCGATGGCCACGGCGCGGTGCTCGAAGGCGGGCCTTGTGGTGGCCAGCGACCAGGCCACGTCGCGGGTCGGCAGGTCCGGCCGGGCCAGGGCGAACTCCCGCAGGCGGCTCGCCTGGGCCGCGAGGGCGGCGGCGCCGCGCGCGGTGACGGGCCAGGCGACGGGGCCGCCCGACAGGACCGGGCCGGGCCGGACCTCGGCGGGAGTCTCCGGCCGGGGCTCCGTCTCCGCCCGGAGGGCGGGCGGCTCCTCGATGACGACGTGCGCGTTGGTGCCGCTGACGCCGAAGCTGGAAACGCTCGCCCGGCGCCGCCGGTCGTCGCGCGGCGGCCACGCGACGGGCCGCCGGAGCAGCTCGACGTGCCCGGCGCTCCAGTCGACGTGCGGGGTGGGGGTGTCCACGTGGAGGGTCCGCGGCAGCACCCCGTGCCGCAGCGCCAGGACCGTCTTCATGATCCCGGCGACGCCCGCGGCGGCCTGCGTGTGCCCGATGTTGGACTTCACCGAGCCCAGCCACAGCGGCCGGTCGGCGGGCCGGTCCCGCCCGTAGGTCGCGAGCAGCGCCTGCGCCTCGATCGGGTCGCCCAGTTCGGTGCCGGTGCCGTGCGCCTCGACCGCGTCCACGTCCCCGGGCGCCAGCCCGGCCGCGGCCAGCGCGGCGCGGATCACCCGCTGCTGGGAAGGGCCGCTGGGGGCGGTGAGCCCGTTGGACGCGCCGTCCTGGTTGACCGCGCTACCACGGACCGTGGCCAGCACGGTGTGCCCGTTGCGGCGCGCGTCCGACAGCCGCTCGACGGCGATGACCGCGACGCCTTCCGCCATGCCCATGCCGTCCGCTCCGGCGTCGAACGCCTTGCAGCGGCCGTCGGCGGCGAGCCCCCGCTGCCGGGAGAAGCCGATGAGGTCGCGCGGGGTGGGCATGACCGTGACGCCGCCGACCACGGCGAGGTCGCACTCGCCGGCGCGCAGCGCCTGGCAGGCCGAGTGCAGCGCGACGAGCGAGGAGGAGCAGGCGGTGTCGACGGTGAACGCGGGCCCCTCCAGGCCGAGGAGGTAGGAGACGCGGCCGGACAGCACGCTCGTCGCGGTGCCGATCATCGCCTGGCCCTCCAGGCGGGCGTCCGCGCCGTCCGCCGCGGCGGTGCCGGTCGGGGTGAGGTGGTCGTAGCCCGAGCCGAAGGCGCCGACGAACACGCCCGTGCGGCTGCCGCGCAGCCGCGCCGGGTCGATGCCGCCGCGTTCCAGCGTCTCCCAGACCACCTCCAGCAGGAGCCTCTGCTGGGGGTCCATCGCGAGGGCCTCGCGGGGGCTGATCCCGAAGAAGCCGGCGTCGAACTCGGCGGCCTCGTGGAGGAAGCCGCCCCCGCGGGCGTAGAGGGTGCCGGGCCGGTCCGGGTCGGGGTCGTAGAGGGCGTCGAGGTCCCAGCCGCGGTCCGTGGGCAGGCCGGTGACGGCGTCCCCGCCCTCGTCGAGCAGCCGCCACAGCTGCTCCGGGTTGTGCACGCCGCCGGGCAGGCGGCAGCCCATGGAGACGATCACCACGGGGTCGTCGTGCCGATTCGCTCCAGCCGCGCCGGCCGCCGGTTCCGCGGCGGCGTCCGGGCCGGTGCCGGACAGCAGCGTGCGCAGGTGGGCGGCGAGCACGAGCGGGTCCGGGTGGTCGTACAACAGGGACGCCGGCAGGGCGAGGCCCGTCACGGCGCCGAGCCGGTTGCGCAGCTCGACCGAAGTGAGGGAGTCGAGGCCGAGTTCGCTGAAGGCGCGGCCGGGCTCGACGTCCGCGGCGGACGCGTAGCCCATGACCATGGCGGCCTCGTCGCGCACCAGGTCGCGGAGCAGGCGCTCGCGCGCCTCGTCCGACGGCAGCGGCGCCAGCCGCGCGGCCAGGACGCCCGCCGCGTCCGCCGGCTCCGGGTCGGCGGCCGGCGTGTCCGCCGCGGCGGCGCGCAGCTCCGGCATGTCGCGCATCAGCGGCGCCCTGCGCAGCTGCTCGGCGCCCCGGGCGGTGGCCATCGCGGCGAAGTCGACCGCCATGAGCGACAGCACCGCGTTGCGGGGGTCGGGGTCGTCGACGGCGGCGGCGAGGGCGCGGACCGCGTCCGCGGGCTCCATCAGCACTTCCCACTTATTGCGGGCGAGCCTCCTGCGGGCGCCCTCGCTGGCCTGGCCGACGCCGCCGCCCGCCCACGGACCCCACGCCAGCGAGACGGCGGGGAGGCCGCGGGCGCGGCGCCGCTCGGCGAGCGCGTCCAGGTGGGCGTTGGCGGCGGCGTAGTTGCCCTGGCCGCCGTTGCCGAAGGTGGCGGAGATCGACGAGCACAGCACGAAGGCGTCGAGGTCCAGCCCGGCCGTCAGCTCGTCGAGGGCGTCGGCGCCGCCCGCCTTGCCGTCGAACGTGCTCGCCAGGCGAGCGGGGCTCAGGCGGTCCAGGACGCCGTCGTCCAGGGCGCCCGCGGCGTGCAGCACGGTGGACAGCTCCGGTCCGGTGGCGGCGATCCGGTCGAGGACCGCGGCGAGCGCAGGGCGGTCGGCGGTGTCGCAGGCGACGACGTCCACGGCGGCGCCCGCGGCGGCCAGGTCGGCGGCCAGTGCGGCGGTGCCGGGGGCGGACGGCCCGGAGCGGCTGGTGAGGACGAACCGGCGGGCGCCGCGGTCGGCGGCCAGCCAGCGCGCGGCGTGCCCACCGATGTGGCCGGTGCCGCCGGTGACGAGGACGGTCCCACGCGGCATCAGGCGACGGCGACCCTCGGGCCGGGGCGGCTTGGGGGCGTGGACGAGACGGCGCCGCCGCAGCCCGCCCGCGCGGAGGGCGACCTCGTTCTCGTCGCGGGCGGCGAGCACGGCGGCCAGCCGGACGGCGTCCCGGTCGCCGAACCGCTCCGGATCCGGCGGGAGGTCGATCAGGCCGCCCCAGCGGTCGGGGTGCTCGGCGGCGGCGGTGCGGCCGAGCGCCCAGACGGGCGCCTGCCGGAGGCCGTCCGCGCCGCCCGTCCCGTGGTCGCCGCCGTGGTCGGTCGTGACGGCGCCCGCGGTCAGCACCCACAGCGGGGCGCCGGTTCCGGTGTCGCCGAGCGCCTGGATCACGGCGAGGGTCGCGGCGAGACCGCGCGGCACCGCGGGGTGCTTGTCGAGGGGGCCGGCGTCGAGTGCCAGGAGGGAGATCACCCCGGCGGGCTCGGTGTCGCCGGACGCCGCAGCGATGCGGGCCGCGTACGCGGTGCGGTCGGGGTCCGCGGTGTCCACCTCGACGGTGACGGTCTCGGCGCCGCGGGCGGCCAGGGCCTGGACGCACGGGTGCGGGGACCGTCCCGCCTGGGCGAGCACGAGCCAGGTGCCGGACAGCAGGACGGGCGCGGGTTCGGGGGCGTGCGCCCACTCGATCATGAACCGCCAGTCGTCGGTGCTCTCCGCCGGCTCGCCGTCCGCGGCGGAGACCGTCCGCGCGGGTGCCTGGTCGGGCGTCTTCGCTTTCGGCTCGGGCCAGTAGCGCCGGTGTTGGAACGCATACGTCGGCAACTCCACCCGCCGTGCCGCCTCCCGCACACCACCCGACCCCGGCAACACCCGACCCCAGTCGACATCCAGACCACCCACGAACGCCTGAC
>NZ_QHJN01000241.1:0-8633 GCF_003947565.1 Actinomadura sp. WAC 06369
TCCCAGTAGGGACGGCTCAGATGCTCGGGGTGCGCGGTGCGGTGGAACGCGAGCCCGTGCGACTCGACCTTCTCCGCCCAGCCGTCCCGCGGCGGGGGCGGGGGCTGATCCGGTGCGCCGCATGCGTTCGACGCCGCGGGACGGCTGGGCGGAGAAGGTCGAGTCGCACGGGCTCGCGTTCCACCGCACCGCGCACCCCGAGCATCTGAGCCGTCCCTACTGGGACGAGTCGGTGCACTACGTCTTCGATCTGGACGAGGTCCTCGAGCTGGAGCGGGTCGTCGAGGAACTGCACGACATGTGCCTCCAGGTGGTGGAGCACGTGGTGTCCACCGGCCGCTACCACGTGCTGGGCATCCCCGAGTGGGTCGCGCCGCTCATCGAGGCGTCCTGGCGGCGCCGCGACCCGCACCTGTACGGGCGGTTCGACCTGCGCTACGACGGGCGGGGCCCCGCGAAGCTGCTGGAGTACAACGCCGACACCCCGACGGCGCTCGTCGAGAGCTCGGTCGTCCAGTGGTTCTGGCTGCAGGACGTCTATCCGGACGACGACCAGTGGAATTCGATCCACGAGCGCCTCGTCGCGCGCTGGAAGGACATCGCGCCGAGCGTCGACGGGGACATGGCGCACTTCGCCTGGACGACGGACGACGAGAGCGGCGAGGAGGTCATGACGATCGCCTACATGCAGGAGACCGCCGAGGAGGCGGGGCTCCCGGGCACGGCGATCGCCATGGAGGACGTCGGCTGGGACGCGGCGAACCGCCGGTTCGTCGACCTCGACGAGCGGGAGATCCGGACGCTCTGCAAGCTGTACCCGTGGGAGTGGATCGTCGCCGAGCCGTTCGGCCGCAACATCCGGTTCGCGTCCACGTCCTGGATCGAGCCCATCTGGAAGATGGTGCTGTCCAACAAGGCGCTCTTGGTGCTGCTGTGGGAGCTCTTCCCCGACCACCCGAACCTGCTGCCGACGTATCTGAACACCCCGTCGAACCTGACGTCGTACGTGCAGAAGCCGCTGCTGGGCCGGGAGGGCGCGAGCATGCGGATCGTGACGCCGGACGGCGGCGAGCAGCGCACGCAGGGCGACTACGGCGCGGAGGGGTTCGTGTTCCAGGAGTTCTGCCCGCTGCCGGACTTCGACGGCGAGCGTCCGGTGCTGGGCGCGTGGGTCGTGCAGGACGCGGCGGCCGGGATCGGCATCCGGGAGACGTCGGGGCTCATCACCGACGACACGTCGTCGTTCGTCCCGCACCGGGTCGTGGCTCCGGCGAAGACGTCGCTGGTGAAGGAGAGGACGTCGCTCCGGAAGGGGTGACCTCCCCGAAGCCGGGGTCTACTGGAGCCGGGAGGGGACGTCGAACGTGGCGACGACGGCCTGCCAGACCCGCTTCGCGGACTCGCCGTCGGCGAGCGCCTGCTCGATGGTGCGTCCGCCCAGGTCGGCGATGACGTAGTCCTTGGCGACGCTCTCGGCGTAGCCCTTGCCGAACTGTTCGTTCATCCGTTCCCAGAACACCGTGAGCCGCACGCCTCCCACGCTATCCGACGGGACCGTCCCGCGCGGACCGGTCGAGGGACTCGGCGACCTCGCCGGGCACGGCCGGTCCCGTCCCCTGCCGGTACTGGCGGTGCAGGCCGGTGAGGTACCGCTCGACGCCTTCGACGACGCGCGCGGTCCGGTAGGAGGGGAACACGTCGAACCCGTGCTGGCCGCCCTTCATCTCCGCGTACAGGACGGGCGCGCGGGAGACCGCGCGGAGCCGTTCGACGAACCGGCGGGCCTCGGGGGCGGGGATGAGCGAGTCGTGGCTGCCGTGGACGACGAGGAACGGCGGCGCGTCCTCGCGGACATGGGTGACCGGTGACGCCTTCGCGTACACGTCGCGGTTCTCGGCGAACGGCAGTTTCACGATCCACCGCTCCACGAGCCTGGTGGAGCCGAAGGGGACGGGCCAGGGTCCGGGCTCGCAGAAGTCGTACACGCCGTAGAAGGGGACGGCGCCCTGGACGGACGTGTCCGCGTCCTCGAAGCCGGGCTGGAAGTCGGGGTCGTTCGCGGTGAGCGCGACCATGGCGGCGAGGTGCCCTCCGGCGGAACCGCCGGTCACGCAGAGGAAGTCGGGATCGGCGCCGTAGTCCGCCGCGTGCTCGCGGTACCAGGCGAGGAAGCGTTTCAGGTCGACGAGGTGGTCGGGCCAGGTGGCGCGGGGGCTGAGCCGGTAGTTGACGTTGAACCCCACCCAGCCTTGGACGGCCATGTGGTTGAGCAGGGGCAGGCCTTGCTCGCGCTTGTCGCCGATGATCCATGCTCCGCCGTGGATCTGCATGAGCCCAGGGCGCAGCGCTCCCCCGTCTCCCCCGTCCTTCGGGGCGGCGGGCCGGTACACGTCGAGCTTCAGGCGGAGCCGTCCGTCCTCGTGGAAGGCGATGTCGCGCGTCACCCGCACTCCCTTGCGCGGGACGAGGCAGAGCGGCGGGACGACCAGGTGGGAGCGCGGGTAGCGGGGCGCGGGCCCGGGGTCGAGTTCGAACGGGACGCCGCTCTCCCGCAGGGTGACGGTCGTCCGGCGGGAGACGGCGATGGTCCAGGCGAGGCCGGCGGCCCCGGCGACGCCGAGGAGGAGGCCGGCCCGGCCGGCCCGGCCGTCCAGTCCGCCGTTCCATGCCGCGAGGGCGAGCGCGGCGGCCTCGGCGGCGAGCAGGTGGGGCGCGAGCTCGATCGCCCACCAGCCCGCGAAGAAGCTCGGCGCGAGCAGCACGGGGTTCTTGGCGGGGCGGTGCGCGTTGACGGCGAGCGCGGCGAACAGGATCCCGAGGGCCAGGAGGGCGTACGGCATGGCGGCTCCCTGAGGGCGGTCGCCGCCCAGACTGCCCTGACAAGCGCTTGCTTACAATGTGACGCGCGCCACCCGCGTCCCGTTCTGTCGGACCCGCGAGGCAAGATGGCGCCATGGGCGGTGACGTGCTCGAACGCTTCTCCCCGGCGACCCGCGAGTGGTTCTCGGGGGCGTTCGCCGCACCCACCGCCGCGCAGGCCGGCGCCTGGGACTCCGTCTCCGGGGGCGACAACACGCTCGTGGTGGCGCCGACCGGGTCCGGCAAGACGCTCGCGGCGTTCCTGTGGTCGCTCGACCGGCTCACCGCCGGTCCCCCGCCCGACGCCGACCCGCTGCGCCGCTGCCGCGTGCTGTACGTGTCGCCGCTGAAGGCCCTGGCCGTGGACGTGGAGCGCAACCTGCGGGCGCCGCTGACCGGCATCCGGCACGCCGCGCGCCGCCTCGGCCTCCCCGAACCGGACGTCCGGGTCGGCATGCGGTCGGGCGACACCCCGGCCGACGAGCGGCGGCGGCTGGCCGCGAAGCCGCCCGACATCCTGATCACCACGCCCGAGTCGCTGTTCCTGCTGCTCACCTCGCAGGCGCGCGAGTCGCTGCGCGGCGTCGAGACCGTCATCGTCGACGAGGTGCACGCGGTGGCGGGCACCAAGCGCGGCGCGCACCTGGCGCTGTCGCTGGAGCGCCTGGACGCGCTGCTGGAGCGGCCCGCGCAGCGGATCGGGCTGTCGGCGACCGTCCGCCCGGCCGAGGAGATCGCGGCGTTCCTCGGCGGGACGCGGCCCGCGCGGGTCGTGCAGCCCCCGTCGGACAAGGTCTTCGACCTCGACATCGTGGTCCCCGTCGAGGACATGGGCGAGGTCGGCCGGTTCGTCGACGACGCGGGCGCCGCCGACCCGCGGCAGCGGAGCATCTGGCCCCACGTGGAGGACCGCCTCCTCGACCTGATCGAGGCGCACCGCTCGACGCTCGTCTTCGCCAACTCGCGGCGGCTCGCCGAACGGCTCTGCGGGCGGCTCAACGAGCTGGCGTACGAGCGCGCGACCGGCGAGGCGCTCCCCGAGGACCACACCCCCGCCGAGGCGATGGCGCAGGCCGGGGCCGCGAAGGGCGCCCCCGGGGAGATCGCCCGCGCGCACCACGGGTCGGTGTCGAAGGAGGAGCGGGCCGCGATCGAGAACGCGCTGAAGGAGGGGCGGCTGCCCGCGGTCGTGGCGACGTCCAGCCTGGAGCTGGGCATCGACATGGGCTCGGTCGACCTGGTCGTCCAGGTCGAGTCGCCGCCGTCGGTGGCGAACGGGCTGCAGCGCGTCGGGCGCGCCGGCCACCAGGTCGGCGCCGTCTCCAAAGGCGTGATCTTCCCGAAGTACCGCGGCGACCTGGTGCAGACGGCCGTGGTGGCCGAGCGGATGCGCGGCGGCGAGATCGAGGAGCTGCGGTACCCGCGCAACCCCCTGGACGTCCTGGCGCAGCAGGTCGTCGCGATGACGGCGATGGACGAGTGGCCGGTCGACGACCTGGAGGCGCTGGTCAAGCGGGCCGCCCCGTACGCGACGCTGCCGCGCTCGGCGCTCGAGGCGACCCTCGACATGCTCGCGGGCCGCTACCCGGGCGACGAGTTCGGCGAGCTGCGGCCCCGCCTCGTGTGGGACCGGGTGAACGGCACGCTCAACGCCCGTCCCGGCGCGCAGCGGCTCGCGGTGACCAGCGGCGGGACGATCCCCGACCGCGGCCTGTTCGGCGTGTTCCTCGTCGGCGAGAAGGCGTCGCGGGTCGGGGAACTGGACGAGGAGATGGTCTACGAGTCGCGCGTCGGCGACGTGTTCGTGCTCGGCGCCAGCTCGTGGCGCATCGAGGACATCACGCCCGACCGGGTGCTGGTGTCGCCGGCGCCGGGGCAGCCGGGCAAGCTGCCGTTCTGGCACGGCGACGCGCTCGGCCGCCCCGCCGAGCTGGGCCGCGCGCTCGGCTCGTTCACCCGCGAGCTGTCCGGGCTGCCCGAGGACGACGCGCGCGGGCGGGTGTCGGCCGCCGGGCTGGACGGGTTCGCCGCCGCGAACCTCGTGTCGTACCTCGCGGAGCAGCGGGAGTCGACCGGCCACCTGCCCGACGACCGGACGATGGTCGTGGAGCGGTTCCGCGACGAGCTGGGCGACTGGCGGATGGTGGTGCACTCGCCGCTGGGCGCGCGCGTCCACGCGCCGTGGGCGCTCGCCATCGCGGGGCGGCTGCGCGAGCGGTACGGGGTCGACGCGCAGGCGATGCACGCCGACGACGGCATCGTCATCCGCGTCCCCGACATGGAGGACCCGCCCGGCCTGGACGTCGCCGTGTTCGACCCGGACGACGTCGAGCGGATCGTCGTCGACGAGCTGGGCGGGTCGGCGCTGTTCGCGGCCCGGTTCCGGGAGTGCGCGGCGCGCTCGCTGCTGCTGCCCCGCAACCGGCCCGGCAAGCGGATGCCGCTGTGGCAGCAGCGGCAGCGGGCGGCGCAGCTGCTGTCGGTGGCGAGCAAGTACCCGTCGTTCCCGATCGTCCTGGAGACGATGCGCGAGTGCCTGCAGGACGTGTTCGACGTCCCCGGGTTCGTCCAGCTCATGCGGGACGTGTCGGGGCGGCGGGTCCGGCTCGTGGAGGTCGAGACGCCGCAGCCGTCCCCGTACGCGCGGTCCCTGCTCTTCCACTACGTCGGCGCGTTCATGTACGAGGGCGACTCGCCGCTCGCGGAGCGCCGCGCGCAGGCGCTCGCGCTCGACACCTCGCTGCTGGCGGAGCTGCTGGGCCAGGCCGACCTGCGCGAGCTGCTCGACCCGGAGGTCGTCGCCGACACCGAACGCGAGCTGCAGCGCCTCGCCGAGGACCGGCGCGCCCGCGACCTGGAGGGCGTCGCCGACCTGCTGCGCGCGCTCGGCCCGCTGACGACCGCGGAGGTCGCCGACCGGTCACTCGGCACCGGGTCGGCGCACTGGCTGGCGGAGCTGGAGGCGACCCGGCGGGCGATCCGGGTGCGCGTCGCGGGCACCGAGCACTGGGCCGCGATCGAGGACGCGGGGCGGCTCCGCGACGCGCTCGGCGCGCCGCTGCCCGTCGGGGTGCCGGAGGCGTTCCTGGAGCCGGTGGACGACCCCCTCGGCGACCTGGTCTCCCGGTACGCGCGGACGCACGGCCCGTTCCGGGCGGGCGACGCCGCGGCGCGGTTCGGGCTCGGCCCCGCCGTGGTCGTGGAGACCCTGCGGCGGCTCGCCGCCGCCGGCCGCGTCGCGGAGGGCGAGTTCCTGCCGGTCGGGGCGGTGTCCGGGCCGCTGACGAACGAGTGGTGCGACGCCGGGGTGCTGCGGACGCTGCGGCGCCGCTCCCTCGCGCGGCTGCGCGCGGAGGTCGAGCCGTCCCCGCCCGAGTCGCTGGGGAGGTTCCTGCCCGCGTGGCACGGCGTGACCGGCGGGTCGCGGCTGCGCGGCGTCGACGCGCTCGTCCAGGCAATCGAGCAGCTGCAGGGCGCGGCCGTCCCGGCGTCCGCGCTGGAGACGCTCGTCCTGCCGGCGCGGGTGCCCGGCTACTCCCCCGCCATGCTGGACGAGCTGACGTCGGCGGGCGAGGTCGTCTGGGCGGGGCAGGGCGGCCTGCCGGGCGGGGACGGCTGGATCGCGCTGTACCTGGCCGACACGGCGCCGCTGCTCATGCCGGAGCCGGCGGAGATCACGATCACGCCGGTGCACGAGGCGGTGCTGGCGGCGCTCGGCGACGGCGGCGCGCTGTTCTTCCGCACGCTGTCCGACCGGGTGAACCGTGACGTCACCGCCGCCGACGCCGACCTGGTCACCGCCGTCTGGGACCTCGTGTGGGCGGGGGTGCTCACCAACGACACGCTGGCTCCGCTGCGCGCCGCGCTCGGGTCGGGACGGCCGACGCACCGGTCGCGGACGACGCGGCGGGGCCGTCCGGTGCTCCCGTCGCGGACCGGCCCGCCGACGGTCGCGGGCCGCTGGTGGCCGCTGCCGGACCGGGAGGGGACCGCGACGCTGCGGTCGACCGCGCTGGCGGAGGCGCTGCTGGAGCGGTACGGCATCGTCATCCGGGGCGCGGTGGCGGCGGAGCGGACGCCCGGCGGGTTCGCCGGCGTCTACCCGGTGCTGCGCGCGTTCGAGGAGAGCGGGCGGTGCCGCCGGGGCTACTTCGTCGAGGGGCTCGGCGCCGCGCAGTTCGCGCTGCCGGGCGCCGTCGACCGGCTCCGCGCGCTGCGTCCCGCCGCGCCCGCCGCGCCGGACGACCTGTCCGCGCTGTGGGAGGCGCCCGCTCCGCATCCGGGCTCCCGGCGGGAGCGGGCCGACCGGGCGCTCGTCCTGGCCGCCGCCGACCCCGCCAACCCGTACGGCGCCGCGCTGCCGTGGCCGCCGCGCGACGACGAGGCGATCAGCGGGCACAAGCCGGGCCGCAAGGCCGGGGCGCTGGTCGTGCTGGTCGAGGGCCGGCTGGTCCTCTACGTGGAGCGCGGCGGGCGCACGCTGCTGACCTGGGACGGCGACGCCGAGGTCCTGCAGCCGGCGGTGGACGCGCTGGCGCTCGCCGTCCGGGAGGGGGCGCTCGGCAAGCTCACCGTGGAACGGGCGGACGGTGCCGCGATCGCCGGGTCGCCGCTCGCCGCCGCGCTGGAGTCGGCCGGTTTCCACCCGACGCCCAAGGGCCTGCGGCTACGCGCCTGATCCCGTTCGCGCAGCGGAGCTCCGCGGAGCGGAGCCCACGGGGTCGGTCCGGGGGGTGCGGGGGGTCGTCCCCCCGCGATGAGCCGCCTGATCCCGTCGGCGCAGCGGGGCTCCGCGGAGCGCCACGGTCACGGCGGCGGCGCACACCAGGACGCCCAGCAGCGAGAGCGGCGGCAGGGTGCTGCCGAACAGCGCCCAGCCGCCGATCATCGTGGTGGGCGGCGTCAGGTAGAGCAGCGCCGACACCCGGGCCACGCCCGTCCGGCGGACGTTGACCCAGTACAGGCCGTAGCCGCCGAACATCGCGAGGACCACCAGGACGGCGACGGCGCCCCAGAAGTCCGGCTCGGCGGGCGGGACGAGCGCGCCTTCGGCCGCCGCGAGGCCCGAGAACAGGACGGCGCTCACCGCGGCCTGGATCGTCAGCGCCTCCATGACGCCGGCGGCCGGGCGGGCGCGGCGCTCGACGAGGGTGGCGGCGACCAGGCTCAGCATCGCGCCGAACGGCAGCAGGTACGCCCAGGCGGGGGCGCCGCCGCCCAGCTCCCCGCCGACCACGAGCGCGACGCCGCCGAGCCCGCCGACGAACCCGGCGGCCTGCCACCGGCCGATCGTCTCGCCGAGCAGCGGGACGGCGAGGGCGACCGCGACGAGCGGCTGCAACGCGGCGACCAGGCTGCTGACGCCCGCGTCGACCCCCTGCTGGGACGCCTCGAAGACGCCGTACAGGTAGCCGACCTGCCCGAGGAGGCCGATCAGCACGTGCAGGGCGAGGTCGCGGCGCGGGATGCGCGGCCGCCGCCAGGCGAACCACAGCGCGAGGACCGGGAGCGCGGTGATGAACCGCCAGGCGAGCAGGGTGCTCGTGGGCGCGCTCTGCGCGCCGAGTTCGGCGCCGATGAAGCCCGAGCTCCACAGGACGACGAATCCGGCGCCGAGCAGGGCGTCCGTGCGGTGCGGTGCCATGCGGGGGTCCTTCCTCGGACGATCGAGGTATACATACCGGTATAGCTACACTACCCATACCGGTGGGTATACTCGTGGTGTACGTCACGCGAAGGAGCCGCCGCGATGCCCGCCACACCACCCGCCACAC
>NZ_QHJN01000242.1:0-8619 GCF_003947565.1 Actinomadura sp. WAC 06369
GGCGAGGTGCGGCTGCAGGTCGGCGACATCGTCGGCGGGGCGAAGGCCACTCCCGCCGAGGACGGCAGCCTCGCGATGGCCCGTCCCGGCGTCTCGGCCCCCGTCGTGGACATCTACACCGACTTCGCCTGCCCGCACTGCGGCACCTTCGACAAGGCGAACGACCCGATGCTGAAGGAACTGGCCGTCGCCGGGGACGCCAAGGTCGTCTTCCACCCCATGGTGATCTTCAACGAGTCCATGCAGCCGGCGTACGGCAACGCGCTGCGGGCGGCGTCCGCGCTGCGCTGCGTCGGGAACGGCGCGCGGTGGCTGTCGTACCAGGACGCGCTCTACGAGCACCAGCCCGCGAACCTGCAGACCGAGGGGTACGCGGTCGGCGAGCTGGTGTCCGTCGGCGCCGAGGCGGGGGTCGCCGACGCCCGGTTCGAGGAGTGCGTGCGCGACCAGTGGTACGCGGGGGAGGTCAAGCGGGTCAGCCGGGGGTACGTCGACTCCGGGGTGGGCGGCACGCCGACCGTCCGGGTGAACGGCCGCACCCTCGACCAGGACGACATCGCCACGCCCGAGGCGCTCCGCGAAGCCATCGAGGCCGCCGCCTGACGGGTTACGCTCACGTCCACGGCGGTGGATCACTGCGCGGGCACGGCGGCAGGGTACGGCGACAGGCAAGAGCGGCACGAGGGAGAGACGGCGCGATGGCGTGGAGCTGGCGTTTGGAGACGGCCGACGGGCGCTCCGTGGGCGTGTCGGAGGAGTCCTTCTCCACCCAGGCGGACGCGGAGAGCTGGCTGGGCGAGAACTGGCGGGCCCTGCTCGCCGGCGGCGCCGACAAGGTGACGCTGCTGGCGGGCGACACGGCCGTCTACGAGATGAGCCTGCACGAACCCGAGTGAGCGGCGGGACGGCGAAGGGCCGCGGCCCCCGGGAGACCGGGAGCGCCGCGGCCCTCGTGCGTGCGGCGGGGGCTCAGGGGCGGGTCTCGGGGCTGCGGGTCCGGGCCGGGTCGCGGATCACGACGGGGCCGAGCACGTCGTCGATCCGCTTGAGGACGTCCGCGTCCAGCTTCACCCCGGCGGCCTTCACGTTGTCGCGGACCTGCTCGGGGCGGCTCGCGCCCACGATCGCCGCCGACACGTTCGGGTTCTGCAGGGTCCACGCGATCGCGAGCTGCGCCATCGACAGCCCGAGGTCGTCGGCGATCGGCCGCAGCTCCTGCACCCGGGCCAGCAGGTCGTCGCTCAGGTAGCGCTTGATCATGTCGCTGCCGCCCTTGTCGTCGGTCGCCCGCGACCCCTCCGGCAGCGGCTGCCCCGGCTTGTACTTGCCGGTCAGCACGCCCTGCGCGATCGGCGACCACACGATCTGGCCGATGCCCTCCCGCTCGCACAGCGGGACGACCTCCTCCTCGATCACCCGCCACAGCATCGAGTACTGCGGCTGGCTCGAGACGATCCGGTCGAAGCCCATCTCGTCGGCGATCTTCAGCGCCCGCTCGATCTCCTCGGCCCGCCACTCCGACACGCCGACGTACAGGACCTTGCCCTGCCGGACGAGGTCGTCGAACGCGCGGAGCGTCTCCTCCAGCGGGGTCGCGTGGTCGAAGCGGTGCGCCTGGTAGAGGTCGACGTAGTCGGTGCCGAGCCGCCGCAGCGACCCGTTGACCGACTCCATGATGTGCTTGCGCGACAGGCCCCGGTCGTTCTGCCCGGGTCCGGTGGGCCAGAAGACCTTGGTGAAGATCTCCAGCCCCTCGCGGCGCTGCCCCTTCAGCGCCCGCCCGAGGACCTCCTCGGCGCGCGTGCCGGCGTAGACGTCGGCGGTGTCGAAGGTGGTGACGCCCTCGTCGAGCGCCGCGCGCACGCACGCGTTCGCGGCGTCCTCCTCGACCTGGGAACCGTGGGTGAGCCAGTTGCCGTAGGCGATCTCGCTGATCTTGAGACCGCTCCTGCCCAGGTGTCTGAACTCCATGCCCCAGACCCTAGCCCGCCGGGCGTTCCGGCGGACGCGGGTCACCGGGCGGTCAGATCTTGTCCTTCTCGCCGATCTTCACCTGGGCGGCGGGGACGCGCAGCCGGCGGATCTGCATCGCGCGCATCGCCGCGTACATCCCGACGCCCTTGTGGCTCTCGTCCGGGTACCGCTCGGCCGCCAGCCGCTTGATGCCGCGGCTGAGCAGCAGGCCCTCGCCGAACACCGCGAGGAGCAGCAGCGGCGGCGCGAACAGGACCAGCAGGCGCGCCGCCGGGATCGGGACGAGGCTGAGCAGGACGATCGCGAACATCGCGTACATCAGGTACGAGCCGACCGTCCGGCGCGAGTCGACGTAGTTGCGGGCGAGCCGGCGCACGGGGCCCTTGTCGCGCTTGAGCAGGTACTTCTCGTCGCCCCGCTGCATCCCTTCGCGGGCCTTGACGCGCTCGGCGGCCTGCCGCTCCCGGACCTTCTTGTACGCCTCTTTGCGGTTCGACGGGGCGGTGATCGGCTGCCGGTTCCGCTTCTCGGCGTCCCGCCGCTTGGGCGTGGGACGGCCCTTTCCTCCCGGCTTTACTACCTGAGGAGGATTCGGAGGGGCTTCCTGGGTACGACGCTTGAACACGGGATCAGCCTACCGGCTGCGAACGTCGTGACTGCCTCGCACGTTACCGCGTAGGGTGATAAGAACCCCACCAGTGGTCATTGAGCCCAGTTTGCGACTGAGCGACAGCACGAAGGGACCGGCGCCGCGCGATGAGCGTGATGAAGCGAATGTCGATGATCTTCAAGGCCAAGGCGAACAAAGCCCTGGACCGGGCCGAGGATCCTCGCGAGACGCTCGACTACTCCTACCAGCGACAGCTGGAGATGCTGCAGAAGGTCCGTCGGGGAGTCGCCGACGTCGCCACCTCCCGCAAGCGTCTCGAGCTGCAGATCAACCAGCTCGAACAGCAGCAGGAGAAGCTGACCGACCAGGGCCGCAAGGCGCTGCAGGTCGGCCGTGAGGACCTCGCCCGCACGGCGCTCGAGCGCCGCGCCGGGATCGAGGGCCAGTTGAACGACCTGCGTGCGCAGTACCAGCAGCTCCAGGGCGAGGAGGAGAAGCTCACGCTCGCCTCCCAGCGGCTGCAGGCCAAGGTCGACTCCTTCCGCACGCGCAAGGAGACCATCAAGGCCACCTACACCGCGGCCGAGGCGCAGACGAAGATCAACGAGGCGTTCTCCGGCATCTCCGAGGAGATGGGCGACGTCGGGCTGGCGATCCAGCGCGCCGAGGAGAAGACCGAGAACATGAAGGCCCGCGCCGGGGCGATCGACGAGCTCCTGGCGTCCGGCGCCCTGGAGGACTTCTCCGGTCCGAAGGACGACATCCAGGCCGAGCTGGACCGGATGGGTTCGAGCAGCGGCGTCGACCTGGAGCTGGAGCGCATGAAGGCCGAACTCGGCCAGGGGCCCGCTCCGAAGGAGCTGAACGAGGGCTCTCCGAGCGCGCAGCAGCAGCCGCAGGTGGACACCTCCAAGCAGGCGTGGCCGCAGCAGCCCGGGGGTGCCCAGTGATCGTCCGGCTGATGGGCGAGGGGCAGCTGGACGTCGCCGCCGAGGATCTGACGGCGCTCAACGCGCTGGACGACGAGCTCGAGGCGGCGATCGAGTCGGGCGACGAGACGACGTTCCGGGCGGCGCTGGTCGCGCTGCTGGACAACGTCCGCAAGGTCGGCAAGCCGCTGCCCGCCGACAGCCTGGCGCCGTCGGAGCTGATCCTGCCGCCCGCGGACGCGCACATCGACGAGGTGCGGTCCATGCTGGGCGACGAGGGCCTGATTCCGGACTAGTCGGGGAGAACGGGGAGCGATCACCCACAGCGAAAGGGACATCCGGCACAAAACACGCCGCTCGCGCGTTCTTCCTGGTGAACGGGGTTGACACCGGGGGGTGGTGAGCGCATGGCCAGGACACGGTACGCGCCCGACAGGGGGCTGACGTCCCGCATGCTCATGACCATGTTCCTGCTGGGACTGGTCTATGTCGTCTTCGTTTCGGCGTTCTTCGTGCTGGCGCCGGAATGGGGCGCTTTCGCGCTGGCGGTCGCGGTGGTGTTCCTGCTCGCGCAGTACTTCTTCTCCGACCGGATGACGCTGTTCGCCATGCACGGCCGGGTGGTGTCGCCGGAGCAGGCGCCGGAGCTGCACGGGGTGGTCGACCGGATCTGCGCGCTGTCGGACGCGCCCAAGCCCAAGGTCGCGATCGCCGACACCGACGTGCCGAACGCGTTCGCCACGGGCCGGAACCAGAAGAAGGCCGTCGTCTGCGTCACCACCGGGCTGCTGCGCCGGCTCGACCCGGTGGAGCTGGAGGGCGTCCTCGCGCACGAGATGGCGCACGTCGCGCACCGGGACGTCGCGGTCATGACGATCGCGTCGTTCCTCGGTGTCTGCGCGGGCCTCATCACCCGGTTCGGGCTGCAGTTCGGTCTGTGGGGCGGCTTCAACCGGCGGGGCAACGACCAGAACACCGGGCTCGTCCTGCTGGCCGTGGTGGGGGCGAGCGCGCTCGCCTACGCCATCAGCTTCCTGCTGACCCGCGCGCTGTCGCGGTACCGGGAGCTGTCGGCCGACCGGTCCGCCGCGCTGCTGACCGGGCGCCCGTCGGCGCTGGCGTCCGCGCTCACCAAGGTCAGCGGCGACATCGCCCGGATCCCGACGAACGACCTGCGGTCCGCGCAGCCGTTCAACGCGTTCTTCTTCACCCCGGCGCTCGGGCGCGGGGCCAGCGTGGCGGCGCTGTTCGCCACGCACCCGCCGCTGGACAAGCGGCTCGCCCAGCTCGGCAAGATCTCCGACCAGCTCAGCAGGGGGGCCTGACGTGGGTTTTCTGGACGCGCTGCTCGGCCGGTCCAAGCCGGCCCGCCCCGACCTCGACCGGATGTTCGCGCTGTCCACCGCCGCCGTCACGCTGGAGGCCGCGACGGGGTTCGTCCCGACCGGCCTCGGCTCGGTGTGCTTCCGGGCGGCGGAGGGCGGCGCGTTCGCCCGCCTGCAGCAGGACGTCCGGGAACTGCTGGACGCCGACGAGGGCCCGCCCGTCGCGCTGAGCAACGACTCCTACGGGTTCACGTGGCTGCTCGCCGAGCACCGCCCGGACGAGCTGCCCGAACTCGTCACCGACCTGCACGCGGTCAACGCGACCCTGGAGTCGAACGGGTTCGGCCCGCACCTGCTGTGCTCCCTGGCGGGCTTCCGCGGCCCGGACGGACGGCGGCTCGCGCTCGTCTACCTCTACAAGCGCGGCACCTTCTACCCGTTCGCCCCGCTTCCTGGCGACAAGCGGGACAACGCCCTCGAACTCCAGGTGCGGAGCGCGGTCGGCGCCGACCTGCCCTTCGAGGACGACCTGGGGCGCTGGTTCCCGGTCTGGGGCGCGCCCGGCCTGTGAGCCCGCGGGGGGCGGGGCGCGACGGCCCCGCCCGTCCGCGTGCTCCGGCGGCGTGTGCTCCGGCGGCGCGCCGGCTAGGGCAGCGCGAGCATCTGGTCGAGGGCCACGCGGGCGTAGTGCGCGGTCTCCTCGTCGACCCGGATGACGTTCTCGACCTCGTCGCGTGCGAGCGACTCCAGCGACCGCACGAGGTGCGGCAGGTCGATGCGGTTCATCGTCGAGCAGTAGCAGACCGTCTTGTCCAGGAACATGACGTTCTTGTCCGGGTGGGCGTTCGCCAGCCGCCGGACGAGGTTCAGCTCCGTGCCCACCGCCCACGACGTCCCGGGCGCGGCCGCGTCGAGCGTCTTGATGATGAACTCGGTCGAGCCGATCAGGTCGGCGGACGTCACCACCTCGTGGCGGCACTCGGGGTGCACCAGCACGTTCACGCCCGGAACGCGCGCGCGGACGTCGTCCACGGACTCCTTGGTGAACCGGCCGTGCACCGAGCAGTGCCCGCGCCAAAGGATCATCTTGGCGTCCCGCAGCTGCCCGTGCGTGAGGCCGCCCTCCTTGCGGTGCGGGCTGTAGACGACGCAGTCGTCCAGCGAGAAGCTCATCTCCAGGACGGCGGTGTTGCGGCCGAGGTGCTGGTCCGGCAGGAACAGGACCTTCTTGCCCTTCGCGTACGCCCAGTCGAGCGCGCGCTTGGCGTTGGACGACGTGCAGACGACGCCGCCGTGCCGTCCGACGAACGCCTTGATGTCGGCCGAGGAGTTCATGTAGGTCACGGGGACCACGTCGTCGGCGACGCCCGCGTCCTCCAGGACGTCCCAGCAGTCCTCGACCTGGTCGAACGTGGCCATGTCCGCCATCGAGCACCCGGCGGCGAGGTCGGGCAGCACGACCCGCTGGTGGTCCGCGGTCAGGATGTCGGCGGACTCCGCCATGAAGTGGACGCCGCAGAACACCACGTACGGGGCCTGCGGGCGGGCCGCGGCCTCGCGGGCGAGCTTGAACGAGTCGCCGGTGACGTCGGCGAACCGGATGACCTCGTCGCGCTGGTAGTGGTGGCCGAGCACGAACACGCGGTCGCCGAGCGCGGCCTTCGCGGCGGCCGCCCGCTCGACGAGGGCCGGGTCGGAGGCCGGCGGAAGCTCGCCGGGACAGTCCACGCCGCGCTCGCTGGCCGGGTCGGCGCCGCTGCCGAGCAGCAGCAGGGGCAGGTCGCGCACCGGTGTGCTCACGAGGATCTCCCTCCAGGCGACGACACTTATCGTCGATGTGACGACTAATGATGGCATATCCGGCGGGGTGCGCCGATGTGACGTAGGCCGATGTGACGTAGAACGCACACCCGCGGGATGTTCAAGACGGCCCGGAAGCGGAATGGCCTTGTGGCGAGGTACGTTGTCCTACGGGAAGGGGCGTACGCGTCCTCACAGGACAAGCGGAAATCGCCGCAACGCGGCGCAGCGAGACCCGGGAGCTGAACACATGACGGTTTCAGGCGAGACCACGCAGGAGACCACGCAGCAGGGCGTCGTCCTCACCGACGCCGCCGCGGAGAAGGCCAAGGGCCTGCTCGAGCAGGAGGGCCGTGACGACCTTGCGCTGCGTGTCGCCGTGCAGCCGGGCGGCTGCTCCGGCCTGATCTACCAGCTCTTCTTCGACGAGCGCGAGATGGACGGCGACCAGATCCAGGACTTCGACGGCCTGTCGGTGCGCGTCGACCGGATGAGCGCGCCGTACCTCACCGGCGCCACCATCGACTTCGTCGACAGCATCGAGAAGCAGGGCTTCACGATCGACAACCCGAACGCCTCGGGTTCCTGCGCCTGCGGCGACTCCTTCAACTGAGGCGTCCGCCGCACGGCAGAGGCGCGCGCGGCCTGAGGGACGGCCGGACGGTCTTCGCGACCGTCCGCGCCGTCCCTTTCCGTTCGCCCGTCGAGGTGGCCGGCCGCCGCTGCAAGTAGGCTTTCCCAGTCTGAAAAAGCCGGTGAACCAGCCGGACGACGACCTCGACGAGGAGAGCGACGCGTGCGCATCGCCGTGACCGGTTCCATTGCGACCGACCATCTGATGACCTTCCCGGGAAGGTTCACCGACCAGCTCCTTCCCGACCAGCTCGATCGGGTGTCGCTGTCGTTCCTGGTGGACGAACTGGAGATCCGCCGCGGCGGCGTCGCCGCGAACATCTGCTTCGGGATGGGCAGCCTCGGCAAGGAGTCGATCCTGGTCGGCTCGGTCGGCGACGACTTCGCCGACTACCGCTCCTGGCTCGACCGGCACGGCGTCGACACCGCCTCGGTGCACGTGTCCGAGCTGCACCACACCGCCCGGTTCCTGTGCAACACCGACCAGGACCAGAACCAGATCGCCACGTTCTACGCGGGCGCGATGAGCGAGGCCCGCAGCATCGAGCTGCAGCCGGTCGCCGACCGCGTCGGCGGCCTCGACCTGGTGCTGGTCAGCCCGAACGACCCCGAGGCGATGCTGCGGCACACCGACGAGTGCCGCGCCCGCGGGATCCCGTTCGCCGCGGACCCGTCCCAGCAGCTCGCCCGGATGGACGGCCCGGACGTGCGCCGCCTCATCGACGGCGCCGCGTACCTGTTCACCAACGAGTACGAGAAGGCGCTCTGCGAGGAGAAGACCGGCTGGTCCGGCGAGGAGATCCTCTCCCGCGTCGGCGTCCGCGTCACCACCCTCGGCGCCAAGGGCGTCGTCATCGACCGGGAGGGCCGGGAGGGGGTCCATGTGCCGTGCGTCTCCGTCGCCTCCATCGTCGACCCGACCGGCGTGGGCGACGCGTTCCGCGCCGGCTTCCTGTCGGCCCTCGCCTGGAACCTGCCGCTGGAGCGCGCCGCGCAGGTCGGCAACGCCATCGCCGCGCACGCCCTCGAAGCCGCCGGGCCGCAGGAGTACACGCTGTCCCGCCAGGCGTTCCTGGACCGCTTCGCCGCCGCCTACGGCCCGGAGGCGTCCGCCGAGGTGGCCCCGCACGTCACCTGCCCGAACCCGTAGCGTCCGCGCGCGACCGGCCGCGTCCCCGCGGGGGCGCGGCCTTCGCGCGTCCGGGGGCGGGCCGGGACCGGCGCCCGGGCGGCGCGGTCAGTACGTGCGGCGGATGTGGAAGCCCCAGCCGCCCTGCGCGAGGGTCTCCTCGCGGACGAAGTCCTGCGACTTCATCCGGCACCAGGCGGGGACGTCCGTGCGGGCCGC
>NZ_QHJN01000026.1:0-65213 GCF_003947565.1 Actinomadura sp. WAC 06369
GTTCGGGGGCGGTGGGGGGCACCGGCTGGCGGTGCTGGTGCGCGAGGGTGTCCTGCCGATGGAGCTGGGGCTCGTGCACCAGCTCTTCGGGGCCGCTCGGTCGGCGGACGGCGCGGCGCTGTACGAGGTGGCCTCCTGCGGTGTCGAGGCGGGGGCGGTCCGGACGGACGCCGACTTCACGGTGACCGCACCGCACGGGCTCGAGGCGCTCGGGGAGGCCGACACGGTGCTCGTCCCCGCGTCCCACGCGCTGGACGAGACCCGTCCCGGGGACGGGGCCGTCCCGGCGGCGCTGCGGGACGCGCACGCGCGGGGCGCCCGGGTCGCGTCGGTTTGCACGGGGGCGTTCGTTTTGGCGGCGGCGGGTTTGCTGGACGGGCTCCGGGCGACGACGCACTGGCTGTCGTGCGATCGGCTGGCCGAGCGGTTCCCCGCCGTGCGCGTCGACCCGGCCGTCCTGTACGTCGACGAGGGCTCCGTCCTGACCTCGGCGGGCGAGGCGGCGGGCATCGACCTGGCGCTGCACATGATCCGGCGCGACCACGGGGCGGCGGTGGCGGCCGATGTGGCGCGCCGCACCGTGGTGCCGCCGCACCGGGAGGGCGGGCAGGCGCAGTTCATCGCACGTCCGGTGCCGTCCTCGCCGGGGCCGTCGACGGACGCCGCGCGCACGTGGGCGCTGGAGCGCCTCGACCGGCCGATCACGCTCGCGGAGATGGCGGCGCGGGCGTCGATGAGCGTCCGGACGTTCACCCGGCGCTTCCGGGACGAGACGGGCGTGTCGGCGGCGACGTGGCTGACGCTGCAGCGGGTCGAGCGGGCGCGCCAGTTGCTGGAGCGGACGGACCTGCCGGTGGACCGAGTCGCCGAACGGGCGGGCTTCGGAACGGGCGCCTCCCTCCGCGCGCACATGCGGGCCCGGATGGGCGTCTCCCCGAGCGCCTATCGCGCCACCTTCCGCGGCCCGTCCGCCCCCTGATCCCCGCCCGCCGAGCGCGGTGAGCGCCGAGTTGGTGCCGGGTAGCAGGAGGTGCGACGGTGCCGGGATGAGCACTCGCACTGCCGATGAACTGGTGCCCGCGCGGCGGCCGCTGCTGGGGCGGACGGCCGTGGTGACGGGGGTGAGCCGCCGCCGGGGGATCGGGTACGCCATCGCCTGCCGGCTGGCCGCCTACGGGGCGAACGTCTTCCTGCACCACTTCGCCCCGCATGACCGGGAGCAGGAGTGGGGCGCCGATGATCTCGGGGCGGTGGTGGACGGTGTCCGGGCGCATCTGGGCGCGGACGGGACGCGCGTCGCCGACATGCACGCCGACCTGGCGGAGCCGGGGGCGCCGGAACGGGTCATCGACGCCGCGGCGGCCGAGTTCGGGCACGTCGACGTCCTGGTGTGCAACCACGCGCTGAGCGGGCGGGACGGTGCCCTCGGCGAGGTGTCGGCGGCGGACCTGGACCGGCACTGGGCGGTCGACGCACGGTCCTGCATCCTGCTCGCGCAGGCGTTCGCCGGACGGCACGACGGGCGGCCCGGCGGCTCGATCGTCTTCATGACGTCCGGGCAGGGCCTCGGGCCGATGCCCGGGGAGGTCGCCTACGCGGCGGCGAAGGCCGCGCTCGCGGGCGTCACCGTCACGCTCGCCGATCAGCTCGCGGACGAGGGGATCCGGCTCAACACCGTCAATCCCGGTCCCGTGGACACCGGATACGTGACCGAGGACATGCGGCGCGCGGTCGCGCCGATGTTCCCGTTCGGCCGGTACGGGGAGCCCGACGACCCGGCACGGCTGATCGGCTGGCTGGTGACGGACGAGGCGCGCTGGATCACCGGGCAGGTCATCAGCACGGAGGGCGGCTTCGGGCGGTGGCGCCCGCACGGTGCGTGACCGTCCACGCGAACGTCATGGGTGGATTTCTCATGTGATCCCGTTGATTTCGTCAAGGAGTAGCAATCACGGCGAAAGTACGACGAACCCACATACAGTGGCTTGAGTGACCGACCCCGTAGGAGCCCTCACGAATTTCGCGCACGAGGTACCGAGCACCTCGCTCTTCGACGACGAATCGCTCATGCACATGGACCTCGACGCGGCGCTGGACGCCTTGCTGGAACGGGTCCGCGAGGTTCTGCGCGTCGATACCGCGGTCGTGCTCCTCCTGGACCGCCAGAACCGCTTCCTGGTGGCGACGGCCGCGCGGGGCATCGAGGAGGAGGTCAGCCAGGCGGCGCACGTCCCGCTGGGCGAAGGGTTCGCCGGACGCGTCGCCGCGGAGCGGCGCCCGGTCTACATCGCGGACGTCCCGAGCGCGAACGTCTTCAACCCGCTGCTGGTGCAGCGGGGTCTGCGCTCCCTGCTCGGCGTCCCGCTCGTCGTGGAGGGCTCGCTGCTGGGGGTGCTGCACGTCGGGACGCTCGCGCCGCGCCGGTTCACCGCCGAGGAGACCGAGTTCGTGCAGCTCGCGGCGGGGCGCGCGGCGATGGCGGTGCGCTACCAGGTGAGCCGGGCGGAACGCGAGGCCGCCCTGGAACTGCAGCGCGGCCTGGCGCCGACCGCGCTTCCGGCCCTGCCCGGTCTGGAACTGGCCGCGCGGTACCGGCCCGGCCGGGCCAGCGTCGGCGGCGACTGGTACGACGTGTTCGTCCTCCCGTCGGGTGAAATCGGCGTCGTGATGGGGGACGTGGCGGGGCACGGCCTCGGGGCCGCCGTCGTGATGGGGCGGCTGCGGAGCGCTCTGCGGGCCTACGCGCTGGAGACGAGCGACCCCGCCGAGGTGCTGCACAAGCTGAACCAGAAGGTCGTCCACTTCGAGCCCGACGCGACCGCGACCGTGCTGTACGGCGTCTGCGACGCCGGGCTGACCCGGATGCGGCTCGCCTCGGCCGGGCACTGGCCGCCGGTGATCGCGCTGCCGGGCCGTACGGCGCGTCCGGTCGAGATGAAGTCGGGCGTGCTGATCGGGCTCGGCGCCGACGTGCCCCGCACGGCGACGACCGTCGACCTGACACCGGGCGCCGTGCTGTGCTTCTACACCGACGGGCTGGTCGAGCGGCGGGGCGAGTCGGTGACGGACGGGATCGCCGCGCTGTGCGGCGCCGCGTATGCGGGTCCGCCCGAGGCGGTCGGCGCCGCGGTGATGGCGGCGATGATCGGCCGGCAGTTGCCGGAGGACGACGTCGCCCTGCTGGTGCTGCGCCGCTCCTCCGGCTGACCTCCGCCGGTCACGGCTCAGAGTTCGAGCCGTTCGACGGACTGCTGGTTCCGGAAGACGTTGAGTGGGTCCCAGCGGGCTTTGGCCTTTTGCAACCGCAGGTACTCCTCCTTGTAGTAGAGCTTTGACCAGGGTTGGCCCGAGGTGTTCCAGTTCTTGTCGCTCAGATCGACGTCGGGGTAGTTGATGTAGCAGCCGTCGGTGTTGTTTCCCACGATCGGGACGCCGCCGGTGTCGGCGAACGTGGCCCGGTAGGTCTCGCGGATCCACCTGAGGTTGTCGTCCTCGTCGCCGATGTCGTGGTCGTTGGGACGCCGCCAGTACACCTGGTACTGCATCTTCATGATCGAGTCGCGCTGCGGTGCGGCCGTGTCGTACGGCGGGTGGTTGACCGCGGAGCCATACGAGTCGATCTGGATGAGCGCCTCCTTGTTCTTGAACTCCTGGAAGTGCTCGTTGCCGAGATAGCCCCACATCGCCTCGATCTGCGAGCGGGTGAAGGGTCTGCGGACGTAGGCGGACTTGTACTTGCCGCACCGGTTCTGGCCGGAGCCGTTGAGGGCCTGCGTGGCGGTCAGCCAGGGCATCAGCCGCGGCGACCAGGCGTCGGGGACGGCCGCGTGCTCGGCCGCCGACCACACCATCGGCTTCGACTTGGGGACGGCCTCGGAGTCGACCGCCCGCAGGAAGCTGATCATGGCCTGGGTGCCCTCGTCGTCCTTGTCCTCGCTCGCGGCGTCGACCTGCACGGTGAGGTTGATCGTCCCGGCGGCGCGGTGGTTGAGGGCCAGGAGGGCGAACAGGCGGCCGGAGGCGGTGTTCGGGTCCTGGTGGTCGGCGAACCACTGGCCGTAGGCGTCCAGGAGGCTGATGAAGGACTCCTTGCTGAAGTGGTTCCAGTCCCAGGAGCGCGCGGTCAGCAGCACGGTGCGGGGCGGGACGGGCGGGTCGCGGAACCAGAACCGGGTGACGACGCCGAAGTTGCCGCCGCCCCCGCCGGTGTGGGCCCACCACAGGTCGCGGCGGTCGGGGTCGGGGTCGTCGCGGGTGGCCAGCACGAGTTCGACGGTGCGGCGCTCGGTGACGACGGCGACCTCGACGGCGTACAGGTAGTCGACGGTCAGGCCCGCCTGTCTGGACAGCAGCCCGTAGCCGCCTCCGGTGATGTGCCCGCCGAGCCCCACCGAGTAGCACGAGCCGCCGGGCAGCGCCCGTCCGGACATGGGGTACAGGTGGCTGTAGACGTGCCAGTTGGTGGCCCCGGCCTCCACGCACCACGCCTCCAGGGCCGGGTCGTAGTACATGTCGCACATCGGGCTGACGTCCAGGATGACCCGGACGTCGTCGCCGCAGACGAAGTCTTCGTAGCAGTGGCCGCCGGAGCGGACGGTGATGCGGTCGCGGTAGCGCTCGCGGTCGCGGTCGTCGTCGTCGGCGGGTATCTGGTTGACCGCTTCCGACAGCGCGGTGACCACGCCCTGCGGGGACGTCACCATCCGCACGTACTCGGGGTCGGCGATCCACCGCTGGTTGAAGCCGCGGCTGAGGGCGGGATAGCGGACGTCGCCCGGGCGGACGGTGACGGTGGGCGGCACTGGAGGGTGACTCATGCGCGCTGCTCTCCCTGGGAAGCGGACCCGTTACTCAGAGTCCATTCTGTTCACCCAGAGTCAGCAATTGAATGCGCAGAGTAGTAAATCGTTGGTAGATCATTAAGCCAGGTTCGGCGGCGACTCCAGGTCGGCCAGCTCGATCCCCGGCGCGTCCAGGACGACGTCGCCCGCCAGGTGCACCCGGGTGATCTCGCCCGTGGACAGGTTGGTGACGTCGTAGCCGGCGACGGGCAGCGGCTCCGTCCCGGTCTCGTGGACGGACGTGCCCGTGCGGCGCCAGCGCCACGGCGCGGTCAGCGGCGCCAGGGACGGGCCCGTGAAGGCGACCAGGCGGACGTCCCGCTCCGCGCCGTCGGCCAGGTCGAGAGCGCGCGCCACGGCGACGAGGAAACCGGGCGAGTCGGAAAGGAACCCGGCGGCGCGCTCGGCGTGCTCGGTGCCGGTCCCCGTGCCTGTGCCGGTGCCGCCCGACGCGCGCACCCACGCGACGTCCGGGCCCGTGACGCCGCCGCGCACCCACCAGCCGGGCGTGACGAGCTCGACGCGGATCTGCCGCCACCGGGAGTCGACGACGATGTCGGTGCGCAGCCCGGGACGGGACGAGGTGTAGCGCCACCCGCCGGGGCCGGGCGCGCAGTGGAACCGCTCGTCGAGGCCGCCGTCGAGGTGGCGGTAGACGCCGGCGGGCATCAGGACCCGATCCGCCAGGAGTGCAGGTAGTCCTCCTGGTCGGGGGTCAGGACGTCGATGGACACCGACATCGAGGCCAGCTTGAGGCGCGCGACCTCGCCGTCGATCTCCGCGGGCACGTCGTGGACGGCCGGGGCGAGGCCCGCGTGGGCCGTGGCGAGCCACGCGCAGGTGAGGGCCTGGTCGGCGAACGACATGTCCATGACGGCGGCCGGATGCCCCTCGGCGGCGGCCAGGTTGACCAGCCGCCCCTCCGCGAGCAGGACGAGCCGCCGCCCGTCGGGCAGCACGTACTCGTCGGCCTGCGGGCGGACGCCCCGGTGCACCCGGACGGCCATCGCGTCCAGCGCCCGGACGTCGATCTCCACGTCGAAATGCCCCGAGTTCGCGAGGATCGCCCCGTCCTTCATCACCGCGAGGTGGTCGGCGTTCACCACGTCGCGGTTGCCGGTCACGGTGATGAACACGTCGCCGTGCGGCGCCGCCTCGGCCATCGGCTGGACGGTGAACCCCTGCAGGGCGGCGTCCAGGGCCTTCACCGGGTCGATCTCGGTGATGACGACCCGCGCGCCGAGCCCGCGGGCCCGCTCGGCGAGCCCGCGCCCGCAGTACCCGAACCCCGCGATCACGATCGTCTTGCCCGCGAGCAGCGTGTTCGTCGCGCGGACGATCCCGTCGAGCGTGGACTGCCCGGTCCCGTACCGGTTGTCGAACATGTGCTTGGTCGCGGTGTCGTTCACCGCCACCATCGGGAACTTCAGCGCGCCCTCCTGCACCATCTGGTGCAGCCGGATGACGCCCGTGGTGGTCTGCTCGCATCCCGCCTTGACGGTGCCGAGCAGGTCCTCCCGGTCGGTGTGCAGGGTGTTGACGAGGTCGCACCCGTCGTCCAGGACGAGGTCGGGCGCCGTCTCGAGGGCCCGGTGGATGTGCGCGTAGTAGCCCTCGCGGTCGATCCCCGCCCGCGCGAACACCTGCGCGCCGAACTCCTCGGCGAGCGCCGCCGCGACGTCGTCCTGCGTGGACAGCGGGTTGGACGACGCCAGCGCGACGCTCGCGCCGCCGGCCTGCAGGGTCCGGATGAGCCCGGCCGTCTCGGTCGTGACGTGCATGCACGCCGCGACGCGCACGCCGTCCAGCGGACGCTCGGCCGCGAACCGCTCCCGGATCTGCCGCAGCACCGGCATGCTGCGGTCCGCCCACTCGATCCGCTTCACGCCCTCATAGGCGAGCGAACCGTCCGCGATGTCGCTCATCCACTCCCCCTGGAGGCCGATGCCGGACGAGCAACCTACACCCGTCCGGCATGGCCCTATTCACCGTTCGCCCCAACCAAGCCCATACCGGTTGCAGGCGCCCTCGCCACCGCGCGAGAAATGCCGAGGCACGGGCCTCGGCCCATCTCCTCAGCCAGAGCGGACCCGGACCACTGCGATCGCGTGCGAAGCCAGGTTCGAGCTCGCGAGAACTTGATCGCGCAGCGAGCCCCCCGGCGAGTCGGAGCGATGCAGCAATCGCACGCGTTGCCCGTTGGAGGAGGGCGGTCTACCGCCCGACGCCGAGGGCGACGCAGACAACTCAGTAGCGGTAGTGGTCGGGCTTGTAGGGGCCCTCGACGTGGACGCCGATGTAGGCGGCCTGCTCCTTGGTCAGCTCGGTGAGCTTGACGCCGAGGGCGTCGAGGTGGAGGCGGGCGACCTTCTCGTCCAGGTGCTTCGGCAGGACGTACACGCCGACCGGGTACTCCTCGGTCTTGGTGAACAGCTCGATCTGCGCGATGACCTGGTTGGTGAAGGAGTTCGACATGACGAACGAGGGGTGGCCGGTGGCGCAGCCCAGGTTCATCAGCCGGCCCTCGGCGAGGACGATGATGGAGTGGCCGTCGGCGAAGCGCCACTCGTGGACCTGCGGCTTGATCTCGATCTTCTCGATGCCGTCGGTCTTGGCGAGGCCGGCCATGTCGATCTCGTTGTCGAAGTGGCCGATGTTGGACACGATGGCCTGGTGCTTCATCCGGCTCATGTGGTCGGCCGTGATGATGTTGAAGTTGCCGGTGGTCGTGACGAAGATGTCGGCGATGTCGACGACGTCCTCGAGGGTGGTGACCTGGAAGCCGTCCATGGCGGCCTGGAGCGCGCAGATCGGGTCGATCTCGGTGACGATCACGCGGGCGCCCTGGCCCTTGAGGGCCTCGGCGCAGCCCTTGCCGACGTCGCCGTAGCCGCAGACGACCGCGACCTTGCCGCCGATGAGGACGTCCGTGGCGCGGTTCAGGCCGTCGATGACGCTGTGCCGGCAGCCGTACTTGTTGTCGAACTTCGACTTGGTGACCGAGTCGTTGACGTTGATGGCCGGGAAGGCGAGGGTGCCGGCCTTGGCCATCTCGTAGAGCCGGTGGACGCCGGTGGTGGTCTCCTCGGTGACGCCCTTGATCGAGGCGGCCGCCTCGGTCCAGCGGCCGGGCTTCGCGGCGATGGTGCGGCGGAGGGTCTCGAGGATGACGCCCCACTCCTCGGGGTCGTCGTCGGTCGCGGTCGGGACGGCGCCCGCCTTCTCGTACTCGGCGCCCTTGTGGACGAGCAGGGTCGCGTCGCCGCCGTCGTCGAGGATCATGTTGGGGGCGGAGCCGTCGGGCCACTGCAGGGCCTGGTCGGTGCACCACCAGTACTCTTCGAGCGTCTCGCCCTTCCAGGCGAAGACCGGGACGCCCTTGGGGTCGTCCACCGTGCCGTCCTTGCCGACGACGACCGCGGCGGCGGCGTGGTCCTGGGTGGAGAAGATGTTGCAGGAGACCCAGCGGACGTCGGCGCCGAGCTCCACCAGCGTCTCGATGAGCACGGCCGTCTGGATGGTCATGTGCAGCGAGCCCATGATCTTCGCGCCGCGCAGCGGTTTGGCGTCCGCGTACTCCTTGCGCACCGCCATCAGGCCGGGCATCTCGTGCTCGGCGAGCCGGATCTCCCGGCGCCCGAAGTCCGCCAGCGACAGGTCGGCGACCTTGTAGTCCATGCTTTCGTTGCTCCTTGGTTTGCGCGTCCCGCGGGTGTCGACGCCCGCGAGTCTACGGGCGGAGTCCGCGCGGAGGCATGCTCCGGGGCGACTTTCTGACACAGATTTGTCAGAATCGGCGCCATGCGCATCACTGAGGCCGCCCGCAGGCTCGGCACGTCGCCCCGCATGCTCCGCTACCGGGAGACGCTCGGGCTGCTGCCCGCGACCCGGGAACGCGGAGGCCACCGCAAGTTCGGGGACGCCGAGCTGCGGGCCGTCGCGCTCGCGCTGGCACTCGAGAAGCGCTACGACGTGGGCCCGGCCGAGCTGGCGTTCGGGCTGCGGGTGCTGGCCGAACCGGAGGTGCAGGCGCGCGTGCGCGAGCTGGGCGAGCGCATCGGACGGCTGTCGGCACCGCCCGCGCGGGCCCTCGACTTCGAGAAGGAGAAGGCGATGCGCCTCCTGCGCCGCCGCTGAGCCGGGGATTCGGACGGCGGCCCGGGTCCCGCGCCGCCGTCTGAAACGGCGTTCCGCCAGGCCCACCAGCGCGTTCTTTTCGGCCCCGCGCCGAGGTGGCACGCCTCACACTGCCCAGGAAACACCTTTGTCTGTTTGACTGCTTCCGACCTTGCTCCTCGCGGAAAGGGGAAAGCTCGGATGCCCCGTTTGCTCCTCAGACTCTGCGCCCTCGGCGCGCTGCTGGCCGCCGGCCTCACGGTGCCCGCGGCGGCCGCCCAGGCGCAGACGCAGGCGACGCACGCCATCGGCCCCGGCTCGGGCATCGTCCCGAGGCTCGTCCTGGACGAGCAAGGGCAGGTGGCGGGCTTCACCGTGTGCACGCTCACGGCGGTCGGCCACGACGCCGCCGGGAACCTGGTGGGCCTCACCAACGCGCACTGCTTCATCGACTCGGAGGGCAACAAGCTCGTGGGCCAGGAGGTCCACCTGGACACCACGCCCCCCGGGACCGCCCTGGCCCCCGCCCCGCTCGAACTCGCCCCGGAAACCGCGGAGATCGGGCCGATCGGCGAGGTCACCTACGTGAGCACGCCCAACAACTACGTCGCCGGCGGGCCCTACGGCCTCGACTACGCGGTCATCAAGCTCGACCCGGCGAAGGTCACGCCGACGCCGACGGTCACCAGCCCGTCCGGCACCACGACCGTCACGTCCGTCGGCGCGGTGCCGCCCGCCGGGACCCGCATGTGCAAGCAGGGGCACCGCACCGGCATGACCTGCGGCGCGACCGGCGGCCCCGACGGCCCGTGGTACTGGACCCTGATCTGGACGTGGGGCGGCGACTCCGGCGCCCCCGTCATCAACGGGAACGCCCTCGTCGGCAGCGCCTGGGGCGCCCAGCACTTCACCCCGATCACCAGCATCCTCGCCGACATGGACGAGCAGGGCGGCGTCGGCGCCGGGTTCACGCTCGGCTGACGCCCGGCGCGGCCGGGCCCGCTCCCCGGCCGCGTCCCGCTCCCCGGCCGCGTCCCGCTAGCCGGCGGTGCTCTCGCCGGGGACGACGACGCCGGACTCGTACGCGAGCATGACGGCCTGCGCGCGGTCGCGGAGGCCGAGCTTGGTGAAGACGCGGGCGACGTGCGTCTTGACGGTGTGCTCGCTGACGACGAGGCGCCGCGCGATCTCGGCGTTCGACAGGCCCCCGGCGATCAGCACCAGCACCTCGGTCTCCCGCGCGGTGAGGGTGGCCAGCGCCGCGGGAGCCTGCGGGCGGCTGCGGCGCTGCTTGGTGAACTCGCGGATCAGCCGGCCGGTGACCTGCGGCGCGAGCAGCGAGTCGCCGCGCGCCACGACGCGGACGGCCGAGACGAGCTCGTCGGCGGTCGCGTCCTTCAGCAGGAAGCCGCTGGCGCCGACGGCGAGCGCGTCGTAGACGTACTCGTCCACGTCGAACGTCGTCAGCACCAGGACCCGGACGTTCTCGGCGCCGGGCAGCGCGAGGATGCGGCGGGTGGCCTCGATGCCGTCCATGCCGGGCATCCGGATGTCCATGACGACGACGTCGGGCCGGTTCAGCTCGGCGAGCCGCACCGCTTCCCGTCCGTCGCCCGCCTCGCCGGTGACCGCGATGTCCTCCTGCGCGGCGAGCAGCGCGGCGAACCCGGCCCGCACGATGGTCTGGTCGTCGACGATCAGTACCTTGATCACCGTTGCCGCCCCGTGCTACCGCGGCCGTCCGCCTCCATCACCAGGCTCCTCCCTGTGCAGCGGAAGCTCGGCCTCCACCAGGAACCCGCCGTCGGCGGCGGGGCCGGCGGAGAACCGCCCGCCCAGCATCGTCGCACGTTCCCGCATCCCGACGAGACCGTGTCCGGCGGACGGGGCCCCCTCCATCCGCGTCCGCCCCGCGTCGCCGGGGTCGAGGACGGCCGTGCGGGACGGGTCGGCGGGGTTGAGCTCCATGGTCCGGTCGGACGCCCCGGGCGGCGGCGGCGCGGGGGCGGTCGGGCCGTCGTCGCGGACGCGGACGGCGACCCGGTCGGGCAGGAACACGAGGTCGACGTGCACCTCGGCGCCCGGGGCGTGCCGCCGCGCGTTCGTCAGGGCCTCCTGGACGATCCGGTACGCCGACAGCTCGACGGTCGCGGACAGGTCGCCGGGGTCGCCGTGGACGGCCAGACCGACGCGGCCGCCCGCGCCACGGTGCTGCTCGATGAGGTCGGGGAGCCGGTCGAGGCGGGGCTGCGGCGAGTTCGCGGCGTCCGGCTCGGGCTTGGCGTCGGCGCGCAGCACGCTGAGCAGCCGCCGCATCTCGACGAGCGCCTCGCGGGCCGTCTTGGCGATCTCGGTGTACCCCTCGCGGGCCTCCGGGGAGAGGTTCCGCATCGTGTACGGGGCCGTCTCGGCCTGCACCGCGATCATCGACACGGAGTGCGCGACGACGTCGTGCAGCTCGCGGGCGATGCGGGCGCGCTCGCGCATGACCGCCTGCTCGCGCTGGACGGCGGTGAGCCGGGTGAGCGTCTCGTTGGCGCGCTCGGCCGCCGCGGACTCGGTGCGCCCGGCCGTCTCGACGACGGTGCGGGCGTCCCCGAGGCCGATCGCGGCGAGGACCGCGAGGACGGCGGCAGGCCACGGGATGTCGTCGAGGGTGAACGTCGTCAGGTACACGACCGCGACGGTCACGACGCTCCCGACGGCGAGCACCCCCGTGGACTGCCGGGGCAACCCGCGGCCCAGCGCGTACAGCGTGTAGAGGGCGGCGAACCCGGTCGTGAACAGGATCGTCTGCCCGGTGAGGAGGCTCGCGGCGAACGCGCCGAGCACGACGGCGGCGACGGGCCGCAGGTACTCGCGGCGCCACACCAGCGGGAGCGTCGAGGCGACCGCGAAGCCGCCGGCGAGGCTGATCGGGGTCTCGGCGCGCGGCGCCAGCTCGGCGAGCGCGGCGACGGTGAGCGCGAGGCCGGTCAGCGGCGCGAAGTACCAGGACCGGACGGCCTCGGACCACGCGTCGACCCACCGCGGCAGCGGAGCCGTGCGCCCCGCGGCGGGGGCCGCGCCGGGCGCCCCGGGCGCCCCGGGCGGGCCGCCGGGGCCGTACGGGCCGGGCGGCCGCTCGCGCCCGGCGCCGGTCAGCCGGTCGGCGACGCGGGTCGCGAGCGGGCGCAGCAGCCGTCCGAGGCCGGTGAGGATCCACAGCAGCAGCTGGCCCACGCCCGCCACGATCCGGCCCGACAGCCGCCACGCGTGGTGCGCGAGCGCGGGGCCGAACCGCGCGGGATCGGGACCGGTCCGGGTGTCGTCGTCGGGAGTCACCCTCCAATACTGACCGCTGGGGGCCGGTGCCGACTCACCGTCGGGTGGTATGCGGAGGAGCCGGGTCCCCCTGGAGGACGACCCGCGGTCCCTCCTTCCGGCGGACGCGTCGGCGAACGGCGCGAACGTAACGTGTAACCGTGACCGCGACGGCGGCCGGCGCCGACGTAGGGGGTTCGGCAACGGTCGCCGCGGTCACACCAGACCGTCCGGGTTCAGGGGTCCGGGCGGACGCAAGGGAAGCACCTCGCCGGACGGCGGCACCCTCCGCGGAGGAGCCCGCCGGTCTTACCTGGGCTGGGGTCGACCGGCACGCACGTGCCGCCGCCCGGTGAGGGAAGCGCGGACGCCGGGACGACCGGGCGTCAGGACGCGCCGGAAGCCTCGGCGGGCGCTGTGCGCTCGGACTCGTCCAGCGCGGGCTCGAGGTAGATCAGCCGGGCCTCGGGGAACTCGCCGCGGATCTTCGCCTCGGCGGCGTCGATGCCCCGCGCGACCTCGGCGGCCGTGTCGTCGTGGTCCACCGCGATCTTGGCGGCGATCAGCATCTCCTCGGGGCCCACGTACTGCGTCCGGATGTGGATGACGCGCGCGACCTCCTCGACGGACTCGAGCGCGGCGATGATCCGCTCCTCCTGCTCGGGGTCGGCGCCCTCGCCGATCAGCAGGCTCTTGGTCTCGATCGCGAGGATGGTGGCGACCAGGCCCAGCAGGACGCCGATCGCGACGGTGCCGATGCCGTCCCAGACGCCGTCGCCGGTGACGACCGCCATCGTGACGCCGAACAGGGCGAGGAACAGGCCGAGCAGGGCGGCGAGGTCCTCCAGCAGGACGACGGGGAGCTCCGGGGCCTTCGCGCGGCGGATGAACTCCCACCAGGACTTGTCGCCCCGGACCCGGTTCGACTCCACGATCGCCGTCCGGAACGAGAACAGCTCCATGATGATCGCGGCGGTCAGCACGCCGAACGCCCAGCCCGCGGACTTGACCTCCTCCGGGTGGGAGATCTTGTGGTAGCCCTCGTAGAGCGAGAACGCCGACCCGACCGTGAACAGCACGACCGCGACGACGAACGCGTAGAAGTACCGCTCGCGGCCGTAGCCGAACGGATGCTTGTGGGTGCGGCGGCGCTCGGAACGCTTCTTGCCGACCAGCAGCAGTCCCTGGTTCCCGGAGTCGGCGACCGAGTGGATCGACTCGGCCAGCATCGACGACGAGCCCGTGAACACGAAGGCCACGAACTTCGACACCGCGATTCCAAGGTTGGCGGCCAACGCGGCCACGATGGCCTTGGTCCCACCCTCAGCACTCATGTTGCAATCCTCGCCTTGAGCTCTTGAATGGCAGCCACGGGCGTGGGGTCCACGCCCAATGCGACAGCCAAGTAAACCGTGACGTAGTCCGCGAGCGCGATGAGTGTCGCGATTCTTTCCAGCGGATGTTCGCCTTCGGCCGTGAGCTCGGTGACCGCGACGCCGCGGTCGCGGGCGGTCTGGATGGACGCCTCGGCGCGCTTGCGCGCCTGCGGGTGCTCGTCGGTGTCGCGCAGGACGACCAGGTGGAGGCCGTGCTCGGCGTCGTCGGCCCGGTCGCGGAAGAAGTCGTCGGGGTCCGCGGAGTAGCCGCGGGCGAAGAAGCCGTCGAACGCCATCACCTGGTTGTGGTTCGCCTCCGGCAGCTCGCCGGGGACCGCCGGGTACTTGGCGTTCTCGTTGAGCTGGCAGCACATCCGGTACGCGGCGGTGCCCGCGAGCGGGGAGGTGCCCCACACCAGCGGCACGTCGCCCGCGAGGTCCAGCGCGGCGCGCTTCGCCGGGTTGACGAACGGCTCGCTGGACGGGCGGCAGCGGTGCGCGACGTCCTCCAGCCGGGCCGCCGTCGCCTCCAGGACGGCGTCGGGCGCGTCCGCGAGGCCCAGCGTGCGCGCGGCGAGGACCAGCGGGACCGTCAGCCCCCACAGCGTCGACCGCGGCTGCCCCACGGACCGGACCGGGACGAACGGCGCGCGCGTCCGCTCGGCCAGGCCGGCGAGCGGCGAGCCGGCGCCGCCGACGAACAGCAGCCGGCAGCCGCGGCGGGCCGCCTCCGCCGCGACGGCGAGGGTCTCCTCCGTCCCGCCGGAGCAGGACACGGCGATGACCAGGTCGGCGGCGCCGACCCAGCCGGGCAGCCGGTAGCCGCGGACGGTCGTGACCGGCACCGGGCAACCGGTGCCGCAGATCGCGGCGAGGACGTCCCCGGAGATGCCGGAGCCGCCCATGCCGGTGACGACGACGGCGCGGGGGCGCCCGTCCTCGGTGAGCGAGGCGATGCCCGCCTCGGCCGCGGCGCGGCGCGCCTCCCGGATCTGCGCGGCCGACGAGGCGACCTGGCGGAGCATCCCGCCGGGGTCGGCGGCCTCGATCGCGGAGACCTCGTCGAGGCGCGCCGGGTCCAGGCCGACGCTCACGAAGCCGGGGTCCGGGCCTCGTCGACCAGCAGCACCGGGATGTCGTCGCGGACCGGGTAGGCGTAGCCGCACGACCCGGTGCACACGAGCTCGCCCGCGCCGTCGTCGGCGCGCAGGTCGCCGCCGCAGTTCGGGCAGGCGAGGATTTCCAGCAGCCAGGAGTCGAGCTTCATCGTCACTTCTCCCTCACGATCGCCAGGACCTCGTCGCGGAGCGCCGCCATCGTCTTCTCGTCGCCGGCCTCGGCGTTGAGGCGCAGCAGCGGCTCCGTGTTGGACGGGCGCAGGTTGAACCACCAGCCCTCGTCCTCGTTCGCCACGGTGAGCCCGTCGAGCTCGTCGAGCGTCACGCCGGGGCGTCCGGCGAAGGCGTCCTTGACCCGGGCGGCCGCGGCGGCCTGGTCGTCGACCTCGCTGTTGATCTCACCGGACGCGACGTACCGGGTGTACTCGCCGAGCAGCTCCGACAGCGGCCCGTCCTGCTGCCCGAGGGCGGCGAGGACGTGCAGGGCGGCGAGCATGCCGGAGTCGGCGAACCAGAAGTCGCGGAAGTAGAAGTGGGCCGAGTGCTCGCCGCCGAACACCGCGCCCGTCTCGGCCATCGTCTGCTTGATGAACGAGTGCCCGACCCGGGTGCGGACGGGCGTGCCGCCGTGCTCGGCGACGATCTCCGGGACGGCCGCGGACGTGATCAGGTTGTGCACGATCGACGAGCCGGGGTGCTTCGCGAGTTCGCGGGTCGCGACGAGGGCGGTGACCGCGGACGGGGAGACGATCTCGCCGCGCTCGTCCACGACGAAGCAGCGGTCGGCGTCGCCGTCGAACGCGAGCCCGATGTCGGCGCCGGTCTCGCGGACCTTCGCCTGCAGGTCGCGCAGGTTCGCGGGCTCGATCGGGTTCGCCTCGTGGTTCGGGAACGTGCCGTCCAGCTCGAAGTACAGGGGGACGAGGTCGAGCGGGAGGCCCTCGAACACCGACGGGACCGTGTGGCCGCCCATGCCGTTGCCGGCGTCCACGACGACCTTGAGGCGGCGGATGCCGGACAGGTCGACGAGCGTCTTCAGGTGGTCGGCGTACCCCTTGAGCACGTCGCGCCGCGACACCGTGCCGGGCTCGCCGTCGTAGGCGGGGACGCCCCGCTCGATCAGCTCGCGGATCTCGGTGAGGCCGGTGTCGCGGCCGACCGGGCGGGCGCCGGCGCGGCACAGCTTCAGGCCGTTGTACTTCGCCGGGTTGTGGCTCGCGGTGAACATCGCGCCGGGCAGGTCGAGGCTGCCGCTGGCGTAGTAGAGCAGGTCGGTGGAGCCGAGCCCCGCCTCGATGACGTCCGCGCCCTGCGCGGTCGCGCCGCGCGCGAACGCCTCGGCCAGCGGGGCCGACGACTCCCGCATGTCGTGCGCGGTGACGATCGCGCTCGCCCCGGTCACCCGGACGAACGCCGCGCCGGCCGCCTCGGCGATCGCGGGATCCAGTTCGTCCGGCACGACGCCGCGGATGTCGTACGCCTTGAAGATCTTGGCGAGGTCGCCCACTCCTGCTCCCTGTCCGAGCCGTCCGAAAGATGCCGTGCGAAAAACGAAAATGGCGAGACACCGAGCCTACCGGGAAGCGGCGGGGCGGACGGTTCCGGTGCGGCCCGCGCGGGGCCGGCTACTCCTGCGGCTGCGTGCCCGCGGGCTCCGACCGCAGGACGCGCAGGTGGCCGCGGCGGCCGACCTCGGTGCCCTGGCCGACCGGCTCCTGGCCGGGGCCGGGCGCGGGGCGGGCGGCCTCGCGGACCGCGTCGGCGAGCGCCTCCAGGTCGTCCTCGCCGAGCGAGGTCTCCTCTTCGACGGGCAGCCGGACCAGCTCCCAGCCCATCGGCGCGGTGAGCCGCTCGGAGTGCTCCGCGCACAGGTCGTAGCAGTGCGGCTCCGCGTACGCGGCGAGGGGCCCCAAGACCGCGGTGGAGTCGCGGTAGACGTACGTGAGCGTGAAGACTGCTGGCGCCTTGCAGGCGGTGCGGGAGCAAGTGCGGACGGGGCTCACGATGGCCGACCGTACCTCGCTCCCGCCGCGTCCGCCACCACCCGGGCGCACGTGTCGCCGCTATCGGCCGATTTCCGGGGTAAGAACTACATACCGCATGGGAACGCCCACGTACCGTGCGGTTTCTTGTCACGGCGGCACGGAAGGGCGCGGGGGCGTCCCGAGGTTGCGCGGGGGCGCTGCGGGTACGCTGGGGGGGTGCGATCCCGTGTGGCAGGCGTGCGGCGCCGCGATCGGCGCGGTCGCGGTCTCCGCGGCCCTCTGGCGCCCCCGCAGTCCCCGATCTCGCGGACGCGCGCGGAGCGGTTCGACGACCTCGTCGAGGACGAGGTCCGCCGGCTCGGCGCGCGCTGGGAGCGGGAGCTGGCGCGGGTGGAGTTCACGGTCGCCGAGGTCCCGGACGTCGAGCCGTGGTTCGACGGGCTGGTGCCGCTCGGCCGGACCGTCCCCGGCGAGGGCGGGCGCCCGGTGCGCATCGTCGTGTTCCGCCGCCCCGTCGAGGCGCGCGCGACCGGCGAGCGGGAGCTGGGGCGGCTGATCCGCGACCTGCTGGTGGAGGAGGTCGCCGACCTGCTCGGCCTGTCCCCCGAGTCGGTCGACCCGAGCTACGACTCCCCCGACGACTGACGGCGTCCCGGACATGGCGGAGCCGTGCCGGCCCGAGGGTCGACACGGCTCTTCCGTATTCCGGCGTCTTCGGGCGCCCGTCCGCGCGCACGCGTCCGGCGGGCGCCGATCCCGGTCCTCGCGGCGCCGCTCCCCCACGGCGCCGGCCGGACCGGCCCGGTTCCGCTTCCCGCCTTCCCGGCCGGGCGCCGCCGCCGGTTCGCACCGGCGGCGGCCCCGTCCGCTGGACGCGCGTCCCGCGGGCCGCCGCTAGACGGCCTGGCGCTTCAGCTTCCGGCGTTCCCGCTCGGACAGCCCGCCCCAAATACCGAAACGTTCATCGTGCTGCAGCGCGTACTCCAAGCACTCAGTACGCACCTCGCATGCTCGGCACACCTTCTTGGCCTCGCGAGTGGAGCCGCCCTTCTCCGGAAAAAACGCCTCCGGATCCGTCTGCGCGCACAGTGCGCGCTCCTGCCAGCCCATCTCTTCGCCGTCTGTGCCGTGCGCCAGCGGGATGACCACCTCGCTCACAGCGCACCTCCCTGCCCGTGGAGCCCCCTGGATCAATGCCTTCCCTCAGGCTCCTTCCCCCGAGAAGGCATAGAAACTACACCCACGAAATTACACGTGTGTAGTGCCCGCTCCGTCAAGCGGAACGAGTTCGCGCGGGGACATAGCGGGTTATGTAGGGATACCCCTGATGACCTTTGGCTGAAGATCGGTTAATCGGCCGGTCACCGGGGGGAAGTTCGGGCGCCGCGGGCACCGCCCGCGGCGCTCCTTCCGCCGATCACGAGACCGATCACGATGCCGATCTCGGTGCCGATCATGACGCCGATCACGTTCGGGTCACGGGCCCGGCTTCCGGTTCGGCCGGGGAGGGCCGGTACCGCCGGTCCGCTACTGGGGCGGCCGGTTGTCGCGGTACCAGTCGCCGCCGTCCTCGGGGCGCTGCTCGCCCGGCTGCGGCGGGGCGGGCTGGGTGCCCTGCGGGCCCTGCTCCGGCGCGGGCTGGGAGCCGCCGCCGTAGGCGCGGGTCCACTCGCCCATCTCGTCCTCGTTCTGGGCGCCCGGGCCGGTCTGCCCCGGCTGGCCCGGCTGCTGGTAGCCCGGCTGCTGGCCGTACTGCGGCTGCCCCGGCTGGCCGGGCTGCTGGCCGTACTGCTGCGGCTGCCCGTACTGCTGCTGCGGCTGGCCGAACTGCTGCTGGGGCTGCTCGCCCTGCGGAGCGGGCTGGCCGGTCTGCCCCGGCTGGCCGAACTGCTGGTACTGCTGCGGCTGGCCCTGCTGCGGGTAGCCGCCGGGCTGGCCGGGCTGGCCGAACTGGCCGGGCTGCGGCTGTCCGGGCGGGCCCTGCTGGTAGCCGAAGTCGGGGTAGCCCTGCTGCATCTGCGGCTGCGCCTTCGGACGCGCGGGCTGCATGCCCTGGAACACGGTCAGGACGAACCAGATGCCGACGCCCATCACGGCGACCTTCGCGGCGCCGATGAGGAAGGTCGTCAGCTTGTAGATCGAGTCGGGCCCCTCGGCGAGCATTCCGCCGAGCCAGCTGATGACGCCGAACAGCAGGATGCCGCCGAGGACGCCGAGCGCGCCCATCGTGATGTTGCGGGCCTGTCGCGTCGCCGTGCCCCAGGTCGTGAGCAGCACCGCGAGGACCACCATCGCGACGATGTAGACCTCGGTGAACACTCCGCCGACGCTCTCGTCGTAGGCGCGGGAGGTGAAATTCCCGTTACCGCCCAACAACCGGATGATGCCCGCCAGCAGGTGTACGCCCGCAGCGGCGAGCAGGACCCAGGCGGCCGGTTCGCGCAGGCGCTGGACGGCTTCCTTGTTCACTGCGACTTCTCCAGACCGAGGCATTCCGATGACACGGCAAAGCTTTGCACATCTCGCCCGCCGACGTCTCCGTACCCCGCCGGGCGCGAAATCGTCACGGCCCGGACGAGCGAGACCATTCGGCGGTCGTCCGGCGGCGATACCGGGGCGTCGGCGGGGCGCCGCGCGCCGCGCCGGAAGCGGGCGCGCGGGCACCGTTCCGGACGTTCGCGGGTGTCGAACGTCACCGCCTCCGGTGTCACCGCCCGTCCATTCTCGCGCGTCCGCGCCCGGATGCCGTGAGGCGCACCGGAGCGGCCCCGCGGGGTCCGTTGAGCAGGCCGTAGGGTGATCGGCATGAACATCGTGGCGCTGGCGGGCGGCATCGGCGGGGCCCGCTTCCTGCGCGGGCTCCGCGCGGCGGTCCCGGACGCGGAGATCACCGTGATCGGCAACACCGGCGACGACATCTCCCTGTTCGGACTGCGGGTCTGCCCGGATCTCGACACCGTCATGTACACGCTCGGCGGGGGGATCAACGAGGAGCAGGGCTGGGGGCGCACCGACGAGACGTTCACCGTCAAGGAGGAGCTCGCCGCGTACGGGGTCGGGCCGGGCTGGTTCGGGCTGGGCGACCGCGACTTCGCCACCCACATCGTGCGGACGCAGATGCTGGAGGCCGGGTACAAGCTGTCGGCGGTCACCGAGGCGCTGTGCGACCGGTGGCGGCCGGGCGTCCGGCTGATCCCGATGACCGACGACCAGGTCGAGACGCACGTGGTGGTCGACGACCCCGAGCACGGGCGGCGCGCCATCCACTTCCAGGAGTGGTGGGTGCGGCTGCGCGCGTCCCTCCCGGCCCTGTCCATCGCGCCGGTCGGGGCGGAGGACGCCAAGCCCGCGCCGGGGGTGCTCGCCGCGATCCGGGACGCGGACGTGGTGCTGTTCCCGCCGTCGAACCCGGTGGTCAGCATCGGGACGATCCTGTCGGTGCCGGGCATCCGGGACGCGGTCGCGGCGAAGACGGTCGTGGGCGTCTCCCCCATCATCGGGGACGCGCCGGTGCGGGGCATGGCGGACGCCTGCCTGACGGCGATCGGGGTGGAGACGACGGCGCAGGCGGTCGGCGAGCTGTACGGGCCGGGGCTGATCGACGGCTGGCTCGTGGCCGAGGCGGACGCGGACGTCCGGGTGGAGGGCGTCGAGGTGCGGCCGCGGCCGCTGCTGATGAGCGACGCGGCGGCGACGGCCGACCTCGCGCGCGCGGCGCTGGACCTGGCGCTGGAGCTGCGGCGGGAAGACGAGGAGGCGCGGTGAACCTGCGGGTGTTCGGGGTGCCTGGGCTGCCCGAGGTGGCCGAGGGCGACGACGTCGCGGCGCTCGTCCCCGGCGAGCTGGTCGAGGACGGCGACGTGCTGGTCGTCACGTCGAAGATCGTCAGCAAGGCGGAGGGCCGGGTCCTGGTCGCGGACGACCGGGAGAAGGCGATCGACGCGGAGACGGTGCGGGTCGTGGCGCGGCGGGCGCACGCGCGCGGCGAGACGCGGATCGTGGAGACGCGGCAGGGGCTCGTGCTCGCCGCGGCGGGCGTGGACGCGTCGAACACGGCGCCCGGCACGGTGCTGCTGCTGCCCGAGGACCCTGACGCGTCGGCACGCGCCATCCGGGCCGGGGTGCGCGCGCACACGGGCAAGGACGTGGCGGTCATCGTGTCGGACACCCTCGGACGGCCGTGGCGCAACGGGCTGACGGACGCGGCGATCGGCGTCGCGGGCCTCGCCCCCCTGGACGACCTGCGGGGCCGCGACGACGCGCACGGCAACCGGCTGGAGGCGACGGTCACGGCGGTCGCGGACGAGATCGCGGCGGCGGCCGAACTGGTGAAGGGCAAGCTGTCCGGGGTGCCGATCGCGGTGGTGCGGGGGCTCGGCGCCCTCGTGACGCCCGACGACGGCCCAGGGGCGCGCGCGCTCGTCCGTCCCCCTGCGGAGGACATGTTCCGGTACGGGTCGGCGGACGTGCTGCGCGCGCGCCGCACGATCCGGGAGTTCACGGACGAGCCGGTGGACGGCGCCGCCGTGCGGCGCGCGGTGGACGCCGCGATCCTCGCGCCCGCGCCGCACCACACGACGCCGTGGCGGTTCGTCCTGCTGGAGTCGGCGGAGTCGCGCACCCGGCTGCTCGACGCGATGCGCGACGCGTGGGAGGCCGACCTGCGCCGCGACGGCTTCTCCGACGAGTCGGTCGCCAAGCGGCTGCGGCGCGGCGACGTGCTGCGCCGCGCCCCGTACCTCGTCGTCCCGTGCCTGGTGATGGACGGGTCGCACGACTACCCGGACGAGCGCCGCGCGGCCGCCGAGCGGGAGATGTTCGTGGTCGCGACGGGCGCGGGCGTCCAGAACCTGCTGGTCGCCCTCGCCGTCGAGGGCCTCGGGTCCTGCTGGGTGTCGAGCACGATGTTCTGCCGGGACGTCGTCCGCCGCGCGCTCGACCTGCCGGACGACTGGGACCCGATGGGCGCCGTCGGCGTCGGGCACCCGGCGGCGCCGCCGCGCGAGCGCCCGCCCCGGTCCGCCGAGGCGTTCGTGACGGTGCGCTGACCGCGCGGCGCGCGGGGCCGGGCGGTGCGCCCGGCCCCGCGCCCGTCAGGTGGTCGGCTGGAGGGGCAGGGTCCGGCGGCCGAACGCGCCGATGCCGTCGGTGCGGCGCGCCGCCTCGACGCGCTCCGCCGGGACGTCCCCGTAGAGGGTGGTGCGCTGCCGGGCCGGGCGGCCCGCGCGGGCGGCGATGGCCTCCAGCTCGCTGATGGGCTTGAACGAGCCGTTCTCCGAGCCCGCCATGCGGCTGATGGTCTCCTCCATCAGCGTGCCCCCCAGGTCGTTGACGCCGCCTTGCAGGACGCGCGTGCACAGTTCGTCCCCGAGCTTGACCCAGGACGTCTGGATGTTGGAGATCGCGCCGTGCAGCAGGATCCGGGCCAGCGCGTGCACGGCGACGTTCTCCCGGACCGTCGGCCCCGGACGGGCGAGCCCCGCCAGGTAGATCGGCGAGTTGTGGTGCACGAACGGCAGCAGGACGAACTCGCTGAACCCGCCCGTCCGCTCCTGGAGCGACCGCAGCAGCTTGATGTGCGCGACCCAGTGGGCGGGGGTGTCGACGTGCCCGTACATCATCGTGGACGTCGTGGGGATGCCGACCTCGTGCGCGGTGGTGACGACCTCGATCCACTGGTCCGTCGGGAGCTTGCCCTTGGTCAGCACCCAGCGGACGTCGTCGTCCAGGATCTCCGCGGCCGTGCCGGGCAGCGAGTCGACGCCGGCCTCCTTCGCGGCCTGCAGCCACTCCCGGACGGACATGTCGGTGCGGCTGGCGCCGTTCACGACCTCCATCGGGCTGTAGGAGTGCAGGTGGATGCCGGGCGCGCGGCGCTTCACCTCCCGCGCGAGGTCGAAGTAGGCGGTGCCGGGCAGGTCGGGGTGGATGCCGCCCTGCATGCAGACCTCGGTGGCCCCGGCGGCCCACGCCTCGTCCACCCGGTCGCCGACCTGCTCCAGCGAGAGCGTGTAGGCGTCGGCGTCGGTCCGGCGCTGGGCGAACGCGCAGAACCGGCAGCCGGTGTAGCAGACGTTCGTGAAGTTGATGTTGCGCGTCACCACGTACGTGACGTCGTCGCCGACGGTGTCCTTGCGGAGGTCATCGGCCAGCTTGGCGAGCGCGTCGAGTTCGGGGCCGTCCGCGTGCAGGAGGGCGAGGGCCTCGTCGTCGGTGAGGCCGCCCGGGTTCCGCTCGGCGCGCGAGAGAGCGTCCTTGACGTCGGCGTCGAACCGCTGGGGCGCGGACATGCGTTCCTTGAGGGCGTCCCAGTCGCCGTACACCTCGTCGAAGTCGTCCCGCCGGTCCGTGGTGCGCCCGGTGGTGTCGATCTCGGTGTGCAGGTCGGTGCGTCCGGACGCCGCGAAGCCGCCGTCGGGCTCCTGCCAGGGGCGCCCCTCCGGCACGGCGCCCTCGCGGGCGAGGCCGGTCGCGGGGTCGGCGAGCGCGGCGACGTGCCCGCGCAGCCGCGGGTCCAGCCACGGCTCGCCGCGCCGGACGTACTCCGGGTAGATCGTCAGCCGCTCGCGGAGCTCGAACCCGGACGCCGCCGTCCGCTCGGCCAGCTCGTCGATCTGCGGCCACGGCCGCTCGGGGTTCACGTGGTCGGGCGTCAGCGGGGAAACGCCGCCCCAGTCGTCGATCCCGGCCCGCAGCATCAGCGCGAACTCGTCCCGACCAACCGACCCCGACCGACCTCCCGGCTGATCGGCCACCAGGTTCGGGGGCGCCTGCACGCGCGCCTTCGGGCCGAGGACGAGCCGGGTCACGGCGATCGTCGCGGCCAGTTCGTCCAGTTCCGCGTCGGGTGTGTCCCGCATCTTGGTGTCGGGCTTCGCGCGGAAGTTCTGCACGATGACTTCCTGGATCGCGCCGTACTCCCGCATCGTCCGGCGGAGCTCGAAGATCGCGTCGGCGCGCTCCTCGACGGTCTCGCCGATGCCGATCAGGATGCCGGTGGTGAACGGCACGTTCGTCCGTCCGGCGTCCTCCAGCACCCGCAGCCGTACCGCCGGGTCCTTGTCCGGGGAGCCGAAGTGGGGGCCGCCCCGCTCGCTGAACAGCCGCGTCGCGGTCGTCTCGAGCATCATGCCCATCGACGGCGCGACGGGCTTGAGGCGCTGGAAGTCGCGCCAGGTCAGCACGCCCGGGTTGAGGTGGGGCAGCAGCCCGGTCTCCTCCAGCACCCGGATCGCCATCGCCCGCACGTACGACAGGGTGTCGTCGTAGCCGTGGGCGTCGAGCCACTCGCGGGCCTGCTTCCACCGGTCCTCGGGGCGGTCGCCGAGCGTGAACAGGGCCTCCTTGCAGCCCATTTCGGCGCCGCGCCGGGCGATCTCCAGCACCTCGTCGGGGCTCAGGTACGGCGCGTCCAGCCGGTGCGGGACGGTCGCGAACGTGCAGTAGCCGCAGCGGTCGCGGCACAGCCGGGTCAGCGGGATGAACACCTTGCGGCTGTAGGTCACGACGCCGGGGCGGCCGGCCGCCGCGAGCCCGGCGTCGCGGGTCCGCGCCGCGTACGTCAGCAGGTCGTCGAGCTGCTCGCCGCGGGCGTGCAGCAGAATCGTGGCCTCGGATCGGTCGAGCGTCTTGCCGTCACGCGCGCGGGCCAGGGCCCGGCGCACCGCGGTGCTGGTGACCTCCATGCGGGCACTCTATGCCAATCGTCATATTCTCTCGCGAGGCGGGGGCCGATCACGGCCTTCTGACACAGCCCTGATCAGCGGTTTCCTATTCCCGACCCGCCATAGTGAAGTGTTTCTAACACGATCACTCCAGGAACATTAGCTAGACCTGAACAATGATCGGGGTCAGAATCGAGGCAACCGCGCGGGAACGTCCGAACCACCAGAAGGACAGACCCATGATCGTCATGCTCGCCCTCGTCCTCGCCCTCGCCGTCCTCGGCCCCCTGGCCGGCGCCGACAGCCGCGACGGCCTCGACCACGCGCCCGACCACTTCTGGCGGCGCCGCCCTTTCCGCCTCAGAAGGACCGGTAGTCGCGCATCGGCAGCCGGGGCCCCCGCCGCGGCGGGCGCGCACCGGACGCTTCCAGCAGCCGGGTGACCCGGTACCGGTGCCCCGCGTACGGCTCCAGCAGTTCGAGCATCCCGGCGTCGTCGACCTTCCGGCCGGCCAGCGCCCAGCCCACCACCCCGGGCAGGTTGTAGTCGCCGACCGAGACGGCGTCGGGATCGCCCACCGCCCGCTGCCGCACCTCCGCGGCCGTCCACACCCCGATCCCCGGCAGCGACGTGAGCCGCGCCGCGCCCGGGTCGTCCTCCAGCCGTGCCGCGACCCGGGCCGCACCGATGATCGTCCGCGCGCGCACCGCCTCCAGCCCCGCCCGGTGCCACTCCCACGAGGGGATGCGCGCCCACACCGCGGGCGGCGGCGGCACCCGCAGCCACGGCGCCCCCGGCGCCGGGCGCCCGAACCGCCGCACCAGGTAGCCCCAGGCCCGCCACGCCTCCTGCCCGAGGACCTTCTGCTCCATCACCGCGGGCACGAGCGCCTCGAACACCCGGCGCGTCCGGCCGATCCGGAACCCCGGACGCCGCCGCACCTGGTCGCGCAGGACGTCGTGCAGCGGGACGAACTCCTCCGCCGGGTCGTCGGCCCCCAGCAGCGCGGGCACCCCCTCCAGCAGCCACCCGGCGCCCGGGCCCCACGCCGCCGCGTCCACGACGTCCCCGGCCTTGCGGAGCCGCAGCGTCCCCGGGCCGTCCGGCGTGAACGACGCCCGCCAGACGAAGCCGTCCCGCACCTGGAACGCGGGATCGTACGGCCCGCGGGCATGCGGCGCCAGCGTGCGCCCGAGCTCCAGCGGCCAGGGCGCCCGCCACTCCAAGCCGATGGCCGCGCTCTCCCCGAACATGTGTTCCCAGTCTGCCAGCCGCCCCGCGCCGCCGGGACGCGCCGTCGGGACGCGTCGCCGGGACGCGTCACGGCGGCGGGCCCGGCCGGTCGTGCGCCGGGCCGCGGTTCGCCTCGCGGAAGGCCGCCCAGATGTCCGCCACCGGACCCACGTGCCCGAGCTTGTCCGGGTTGCTCACCGTGCGGATCGTCTGGATCCGCCCGTCGAGGACGTCGAGCGACCAGATGTTGAGCACCGCGCCGTCCCGGTCGCGGAAGACCGCGCCCGGGCGGCCGTTCACCTGGTGCGGCTCCACCGTCGCGCCGATCCGCGGGAACAGCTCCAGCAGCCGGGCGAGCGCCCGCGCGACGTCGCGGTGCCCGGCGAAGCGGTCGTCCCAGCGGGGTGCCTTGCCGCCGGCGTCGGCGACCAGCTGGACGTCCGCGGCCAGCAGTGCGGTGAGCGCCTCGACGTCCCCGTCCCGGAAGGCGTCGAGGAACCGGACGGCGAGCCGCTCGCGGTCCGCGCGGTCGGCCTCGAAGCGGGGGCGGCCCGCGTCCATGTGGCGGCGCGCCCGGACGGCGAGCTGCCGGCACGCCGCCTCCGAGCGGCCCACGGCGGCGGCCACCTCGGGGAACCCGAACCCGAACACCTCCCGCAGCACGAACACGGCGCGTTCGAGCGGGCTGAGCCGCTCCAGCAGGAGCAGCGCCGCCATCGACACGGAGTCCGCCAGCTCCGCCGCCCGCTCGGGTTCGCTGTACGGGTCGTCCAGCAGCGGCTCCGGGAACCAGGGGCCGACGTACTGCTCGCGCCGGACGCGCGCCGAGCGCAGCACGTCGATCGCGATGCGGGTGACCGTCGCCGACAGGAACGCCTTGGCCGAGACCGGTTCGGCCTGGGCGGCCTCGTAGCGCAGCCACGTCTCCTGCACCGCGTCCTCGGCCTCGCTCACGCTGCCGAGGATCCGGTAGGCGATCGAGAACAGCAGCGACCGCAGGTCCTGGAACTCCTCGGCCCGTCCCGCTCCGGTCGCTCCGCCGGTCCCCTCGCCGTCCCGCCGGTCGGCCCGCATCGCCGCCCCCTCCTGATCGAATCCGCTGATCGCACTCGTTGCTGTTCCCCGCCCTCACCAGGGCAGCGGGCCCTCCTCGCCGAAGAACCCGGCGGTCGGCCCGTCCGCGCCGACCGTGGCCAGCCGCACCACCACCGCAGCGCCCTGCGCGGGCGTCAGCACCCCGGTGTTGTTGTTGCTGTCGGTGGCGACGTAACCGGGCGCGACGGCGTTGACCAGGACGCCGTCCTTGCGCAGCTCGTTGGCGTACTGCACGGTCAGCGCGCTCAGCGCGGACTTGGACGGCGTGTACGCCGCCGACGGCACCAGGGCCGCGAACGGCCCGTCCGGATCGCTCGTGAGGGTCAGCGACGCGGCGTGGCTGCTGACGTTGACGACGCGCGGCGCGGGCGACCGCCGCAGCAGCGGCAGCACGGCGTTGGTCACCGCGATCACCCCGAACACGTTCGTCTCGAACACCGCCCGGACCATGTCCAGGTCGACGCCGCTGGGGATCTGGTCGGCGGCGTCCGCGGGCGACACCCCGGGCGGGGTGCCGGTGATGCCGGCGTTGTTGACCAGCACGTCGAGCCGGCCGAAGTCCTCCTCGATCCGGGCCGCCGCCCGCCGGACGGCGGCCCGGTCGGTGACGTCCAGGGCGACGGCGTGCGCGTCGCCGCCGCCCGCCCGCAGCGCCGCGGCGGCCTCCTCGCCGCGGCGCGCGTCCCGGGCGCCGACCAGGACGGTCATGCCCAGCTCGGCGAGCCGTCCGGCGACCGCCCGGCCGATCCCCTTGTTCGCCCCGGTGACCAGCGCGACCTTCTTCTCGTGCGTGCCCTGCCCGCTCATGCTCGCCCCTTGCGGTCGGAGGGTGCGCTCCGTGCGGCACCCGTCTTCACCACCCGAGACGAGACGGCGCCGCCGCCTGTGACATGCGAGCCGGAAAAAGGCCGTTCACCGTTCGGCGGGCGCGTGCTCCCGTTCCGGCCGTCCGGCGACGTCGTCGAGGCCGTTCACCCGGGTGTTGTGGACCGCGCGGATCTTCCAGGCGCCGTCGCGCCTGACGAGCACCATCGTGATGAGGCCCGCGCGGTCCTCGGGGGCGGCGGCGCCGGGCGGCGTGTGGTCGGGCCAGCTCCACCGGGTGTGGACGAGCGCCACGTCCGGTGCTATCGCCGCGATATCGACGACCTCCTGGGTGTAGTTCCGTTTCTGCTCGACCACCGGGGCGGGCACGTCCTTGTGCCCCTCGACGTTGTCGCGCCGCGTCCGCCACCAGACGCCGCGGTGGGTGATGAAGTCGCAGTCGTCGGTGAAGTAGGCGCCCCAGGCGTCCATCTCGTGCCGGATCCAGTGGTCCGTCTGCGCGTCGAGCGCGCGCCGGATCTCGTCCTCGTCCATGCACCGATCATCGAACCTCAAGTTTGGTCGAGGTCAAGACCCCGGGGCGGCCGGGCTCAGCGCGGGGCGAGGGTGCGGGTGTAGAGGACGGCACCGTCGATGTCGCGGAGCCGCACGGTCAGCTCCCCCGACCCGCCGTCGAGGCCGACCTCGCCGAAGTGCTGGAAGCCCTCGGCCGGGGACGTGTTCGGGGTCCGCGGCGCCCGGTGGAAGTCGAGCTGCGGACCGAAGGTGCCCTCCAGGGTGTTCGGGCCGAACGCGCCCGCGTTCAGGGGGCCGGAGACGAACTCCCAGAACGGGTCGAAGTCCTGGAACGCCGCCTTCGCCGGGTCGTAGTAGTGCGCCGCCGTGTAGTGGACGTCCGCCGTCAGCCACACCATGTTCCGGACGCCCCGGCGCTTCGCGTACGACAGCAGGTCGGCGATCTCGCGCTCCCGGCCCAGCGGCGCGCCGCCGTCGCCCTGCGCGATGCCCTCCTGGGCGGAGCCGTCCGGGACGATGAGCCCGATCGGCAGGTCCGCCGCGATCACCTTCCAGGTCGCCCGGGACCGGCGCAGCTCCCGCTTCAGCCACCCGAGCTGCTCGGCCCCCAGCACGCCCCCGGCGGCGGCGGGCGAGTCGTTCGCCCCGTTGGCGTCCTTGTGGGTGCGCATGTCGAGGACGAAGACGTCCAGCAGCGGACCGTAGGAGACGCGGCGGTACAGGCGGCCGTTCCTGTGGGGGCGGACGGCGGTCGGGGTGTACTCGAACATCGCCCGCCGAGCGCGCGCCGCCAGGACGTCCACGCGCTTCTCGGTGTACTGGGGCAGGTCGAGGATCTCCCCCGGGTACCAGTTGTTCACGACCTCGTGGTCGTCCCACTGGTAGACCATCGGGACCCGGGCGTTGAACGCGCGCATGGCCGCGTCCTCCAGGTTGTACCGGAACTGCCCGCGGTACTCGGCGAGCGTCTCGGCGACCTTGCTCTTCTCCGGGGTGACGAGGTTGCGCCACGTCCGTCCGTCCGGCAGCCGGACCGTCTCCTGCAGCGGGCCGTCGGCGTACACGAGGTCGCCGCTGCACAGGAAGAAGTCCGGGTCGAGCGCGCCCATCGCGTCGAAGATGCGGTAGCCGCCGAGGGCGCCGTTGATGCCCCACCCCTGGCCCGCCAGGTCGCCCGACCAGACGAACCGGATGTCGGACCGGTCGCGGGGCGCGGTGCGCAGGCGTCCGGTCACCGGCTCGGACAGGACGGACCGGCGGTCCGGGTCGGCCAGCACCACCCGGTAGTGGATCTCCTCCCCGGCGGGCAGGCCCCGCAGGAACGCCTTGCCGGTCAGGTCGGTGCCCGGGGTGAGCAGCGGCCCCGGGATCCGCCGCGCGCGGGCGAAGTCGGGGCGGCGGCTCACCTCGACCAGCATCCGCGCGGGCCGGTCCGAGCGGGCCCAGACGACCGCCTCGTGCGCGGTGGCGTCGCCGCTCTGCACACCGTGGGTCAGCCGCGGGCGGCGCCGCACCAGCGCGGGCGACGCGGGCCCCGCCAGGGCCGTCCCGCCGCCGAGCAGGGCCCCCGCGGCGGCTCCGGCCCCCGTCGCCAGTCCCCCGCGCAGGAAGGTCCGTCGGTTCGGCGTCATTCGGCGCTCCGTTTCCGTTCGTCGTACTCCGCGCCGGAATGATCGTCCACGCCGGTGACCGGCACCTGAACACCGGACATCCGGGAAGAATCGGCTGGTCGGCCCGCACGGCGCCGGACGGACCGCCCGCGGGCGCCCGCCGCCGAACGCGCGCCGGAGGCGGCACGGCCTCCGGCGCGCGGCCGGTCCCTCAGGCCCGCGTTTCGATCTTCATGTCGCCCTTGGTCACGGTGCGGATGTGGTCGCCCGCGAGCAGGTCGTGGGGGTACCCGAGCCTGATCGAACTGGTCTCGTCCAGACGGGCCAGCTGAGCGTCCGTGAAGTCGACCTCCAGGGCCCCCAGGTTGCCGTTCAACTGCTCCAGGGTCCGGGCGCCGACGATCGACGCCGTCACGCCCGGGTTCTGCAGCGTCCAGGCGAGCGCGACCTGCGCGGGAGTGCGGCCCAGCTCCGCGGCGACCTCCTTCACCGCGTCGGCGATGGCGAGGTTGCGTTCGGTGACCAGCCCGAGCCCGGCGTTGAAGCTCTTGCGGGAGCTCTCCCCGGGCCCGGCGGCCGCCGCGCCCGCCGCGTCGGCGCGGCCGTACTTCCCGGTGAGCACGCCGCCCGCCAGCGGCGAGTACGGGGTCACCCCCAGCCCCATCGCGCGGGCCATGGGGATGAGGTCGCGTTCCGCGTCGCGGCTCGCGAGGTTGTACTCGACCTGCAGCCCGACCAGCGGCGACCAGCCGCGCAGGTCGGCGATCGCCTGCATCCGCGAGACCTCCCACGCCGGGACGTTGGACATCGCCACGTACAGGACCTTGCCCTGCCGGACCAGGTCGTCCATACCGCGCAGGATCTCCTCGACCGGCGTCGCGAAATCCCACACGTGCAGGTAGAGCAGATCGAGGTAGTCCGTGTTCAACCGCCGGAGGCTGGTCTCCACCGAAGCGAACATGTTCTTGCGGTGGCTCCCCGCGGCATTGGGGTCTCCGGGGCGGCGCAGCGTCGTGTACTTCGTCGCCAGCACCAGGCTCTCGCGGGCGCCGCGGGTGAATTCGCCCAGCTGGCGCTCGGAGCTGCCGTTGGCGTAGGTGTCGGCGGTGTCGATGAAGTTGCCGCCGCGCTCGACGTAGGCGTCGAACAGCTTGCGCGCCTCTTCCTTCTCGGCACCCCAGCCGGATTCGGTTCCGAAGGTCGCCGTACCGAGCGCGAGCGGTGAGACCCGCAGTCCGGAGCGGCCCAGCAACCGGTAGCTGTCGAGGGTGAGCGCCATCCTGTCCTCCTGCACGTGTGGTCCGTCCTCGACAGCCACTCTCGGATCACGGCGAGCCGGAGGTAAGGGAAGGAGCATCCTGGGAAGAGCGGTCCCACCCTGCCTGTTGCACCGATCATGACGACGACCACGGTGGACCGGACCCGAGAGCTGGCGGCGTTCCTGCGGACCCGGCGGGAGCGCCTGGACCCGCGGGACGTCGGCCTGCCGACGCGCCTGCGGGCCCGGCGGACCCCGGGACTGCGCCGCGAGGAGGTCGCCGAACTGGCCGGGGTCAGCGTCGACTACGTCGTACGGCTGGAGCAGGCCCGCGGGCTGCGGCCCTCCGCGGAGGTCGTGGAGGGCCTGTGCAGGGCGCTGCGCCTGGCCCCGGACGAGCGCGCCTACCTCTACGACCTGGCCCGGCAGCGCCCCCGCGACGCCGACAAGCTCGTCACCGCCGCGGCGCCGTCGCTGGCCCGGCTCGTCGCCGACCTGGCGCCGCTGCCCGCCATGCTCCTGAACCACCGCTACGACATCCTGGCCTGGAACACCGAAATGACCAGGCTGCTGCTGGATTTCGGCGACCTGCCGCCAGAGCAGCGCAATTCGATGTGGCTGTGCCTGATGCACCCGCGGTTGCGCGGCTACTACCTCGACCGCGAACGCATGGTGCGGGAAGGGATCGCCCACCTGCGCGCCGCGTGGGCCGCGCACCCGGACGATCCGGCGCTGACCGGCCTCATCGCCGAGTTCACCGCCGGCCACGAGGACTTCGCGCGCCTGTGGGCCGAGCAGGACGTCAAGGTCGCCGCCCGCGGGACCAAGATGCTGCGGCACCCCGAGGCCGGTGTGCTCTCCGTGCAGTACGAGACGCTCAGACCGCTCCAGGACCTCGACCAGCTGCTGGTGATCTACCGCGCCGCGGACGCGGAAAGCCAGGCGGCCCTGGACCGGTTGTCCGCCCGGTGACGGGTCAGGCGTCGGTGGAGAACCGGACGGCCGTCGGGGGCAGCTCGATGCCGGGCCAGATCCGCAGGCCGCCGCGGAGCTCGTTGCCGGGGCCGACGACGGCGCCGTCGCCGAGGATGACGCCGTCGAGGACGGCGCCGGGGCCGACCCGCGCGCCCCGGGACAGGACGGAGTCGCGGACGGTCGCGCCCTCGGCGACGAACGCGTCGTCGAGCAGGACGCTGCCGACGACGGTGCTGCCGGCCTCGACGACCGCGCCGCGCCCGACGGTGGTGCCGCCGCGGACGATCGCGCCCGGCGCGACGGTCGCGCCGGGGAGGGTGAGGCGCTCACCGGGTTCGCCGGGCATCGCGGGCGAGGCGAGGCGGCCGAGGACGAGGTCGCAGGAGCCGCGGACGAACGCCTCGGGGGTGCCGACGTCGAGCCAGTACTCGGCCTCGACGTGGCCCATGACGCGGGCGCCCGAGGAGATCAGGGCGGGGAACGTCTCGCGCTCGACGGAGACGACCTCGTCCTCGGGGATCGTGTCGATCGCGGAGCGGCGGAACACGTAGCAGCCCGCGTTGATCTGGTCGGTGACCGGGTGCGAGGTCTTCTCGAGGAACGCGGTGACGCGGCCCGTCCCGTCCGTGGGGACGCACCCGAAGCGGGACGGGTCGTCGACGCGGGTCAGGTGCAGGGTGGCGGCGGCGCCGGTGTCCTCGTGCAGGGCGACCTGGGCCCGGACGTCGTGGCCGGAGAGGATGTCGCCGTTGAGGATCAGGACCGGGTCGTCCGGGCCGGAGCGGAGGGCGCGGGCGGCGTTGCGGATGGCGCCGCCGGTGCCGAGCGGCTGGTCCTCGCTGACGTAGACGAGTTCGAGCCCGTGGGCCTTGGAGCCGAAGGCGGCCTCGAACATCTCGGCCCGGTACGACGTGGCGAACACGATGCGCTCGACGCCCGCCGCGTGCGCGCGCGCGAGCTGGTGCGAGAGGAACGACACACCGGCCGTGGGCAGCAGCGGCTTCGGGGTGGAGATGGTAAGCGGGCGCAGGCGCGTGCCCCTGCCTCCGACCAGGAGGATCGCTTCCACTGGGCTCCTTTCTCCACCGCCGTGTGGAGGCCGAGCCTAGTGGACCGTCAGTCGGTGCGCTTCCGGGCCTCGACGAGCACGATGCTGCCGCGCTCGTTGGGGGCCTTGCGGTCGGCGAGGGCGACGAGCGGCGTGAGCGGGGCGGCGGCGTTGAAGCCCACCTTGCCGCCATAAGTGGACAGCGACAGGTAGAGGCGCTCGGTGGCGGCGGTGCGGAACTGGTAGCTGTGCCGCACGAGGTCGAGGCCCCGCTCGTCCATGAGCTTGCGGAGGCTCTCGTGGGTGTAGGTGTGCTGGACGTGGTACTTCGCCTTGTGGGCGTCGCGCAGCTTCGGCCAGGCGTCCGCGCGGCTGAGGACGTCGGCGGACATGAAGATCGCGCCGCCGGGCTTCAGCACCCGGGCCATCTCGTCGAGGGAGCGGCCGCCGTCGTCGAAGTGCTCGATGGCGCAGACGGAGAGGATCGCGTCGAAGGACGCGTCGCCGAACGGGAGGCGCAGCGCGTCGCACTCGATCAGCGCGGGCGCGTGCGCGAGCGTCCGGCCGTACTCCATCTTGCCGCGGTGCAGGTCGATGGACACCGCGTCGGCGCCGCGCCGGCGGGCCTGCCCGGCCCAGTAGCCGTCGCCGCCCGCGACGTCGAGGACCCGGCGGCCGCGCAGGTCGCGCCCCATCCAGCCGAGCAGCGTCCCGGCTTCGCGGTACCGGCAGACGTGCACCTGGTGCCCCATGAAGGCGATCGCATCCGAGAGTTTCATCGCGCCTACTGTACGGCGGACGGACGGTGCGGGGGCCGCGTTCGGCGCCCGTGTCCGCCTCCCGCGCCCCCCGGTTCGCCTACTCTGGGGCGCGTGAACAAGAAGGTCGTCGCCGTGCGGGTCCTGCGGGTGCTGCTGGTTCTGCTCGCCCTGGCCTTCTGCGCCTACAGCGTGGCATCGCAGTGGGACGCGACCGTGCGGGCGCTGCGGGACATGTCGTGGTACGCGCTCGCGGGCTCCCTCGCGGCGGGCCTCGCGGGGCTGTTCGTGTGGATGCTCGGGTGGCGGGCGCTGCTGGGCGGGCTCGGGTCGCCGCTGCCGGTCGGCGCGGCGTTCCGGATCTCGGGGATCTCGCAGCTCGGCAAGTACGTGCCGGGCAAGGTGTGGGCGCTGGTCACGCAGATCGAGATGACGCGGGAGCACAAGGTGCCCGCGGAGCGGAGCTTCGGCTCGACGCTGCTGGCGGTGGCGACGTCCACGGCGTGCGGTCTCGCGGTCGCGGCGGTGACGCTGCCGCTGACGTCGGCGACCGCGCGGGACCGGTTCTGGTGGCTGTTCCTGCTGGCGCCGGTGCTGCTCGCGGCCCTGCACCCGAAGATCGTCACGTGGGCGCTGGGGCTGATGCTGAAGGTGCTGCGGCGGCCGCCGCTGGAGCGTCCGGTGAGCCTGGCGGTGACGCTGCGGGCGATCGGCTGGACGGTCCTCGGGTGGGCGCTGTTCGGCGTCCACACGTGGCTGCTGTGCGCGGCGGTCGGGGGCGACGGCCCGGGGCTGCCGTTCCTGGCGGCGGGCGCGTACGCGCTGGCGTTCGTGGTGGGCTTCCTGGTGTTCATCGCGCCGGGCGGGATCGGGGCGCGGGAGGCCGCGCTGACCGTGGTGCTCAGCCCGGCGCTGCCAGCGGGCGCGGCGGTCGTGGTGGCGATCGCGAGCCGCGTCCTGCTGACGGCCGCGGACCTGATCATCGCGGGCGCCGCGTTCGTGCTGACCAAGCCGCCGAAGGGGGCGGTGCCGGACGGCGGCGGGAATGATCGGCAGACGGCGGGACTTGTGAACGGTACGTCCCCGACGAAGGAGTCCCCGTGACAAGTCCGGTCACCGTGACCGACGCGACGTACGACGCCGAGGTGCTGAAGAGCGACGTTCCCGTCCTGGTCGATTTCTGGGCGGACTGGTGCGGCCCGTGCAAGATGATCGCGCCGGTGCTGGACCAGATCGCCGCCGAGCTGGACGGCCGGCTGAAGATCGCGAAGATGAACTACGACGAGAACCCGGTGACGCCCGGCAAGTACGGGGTGCTGGGGCTGCCGACCCTGCTGCTCGTCAAGGACGGCGAGGTCGTGGAGCAGGTCACCGGCGCGAAGCCGAAGCGGGCCTTCCTGAAGATCATCGAGCCGCACCTGTGAGCGCCGCCAGGTAGGCGTCCCACAGCGGGCCGTGGTCGGCCGGGCGGACGCCGGAGCGCAGGCGCTCCGGCTCGCCCGGCGCGTAGAACCGGTCGAGCGCCGCGGCCAGGGACGCGACGTCGCCGGGCGCGCAGATCAGCCCGTCCTCGCCGTCGCGGACCTGCCCGGCGAACCCGCCGACGTCGGTCGCGATCACCGGGACGCCGTACTCGTGGGCCATCCACACGTTCTGCGAGGCGGTGGCGGTCCGGTAGGGCAGGACGAGCGCGTCCGCGTCCGCGAACAGGCCGGGGACGTCGGCGGCGGGCACGTACCCGGGCCGCAGCTCGACGCGGGAGGCGAGGCCGAGTTCGCCGATCAGCTTCTCGGTGTCCTCCAGCCCGCCCCAGAACTCGCCCGCGACGGTCAGCGCGACGTCGTCCGGGCCCTGCGCGAGCGCGCGCAGCAGGACGTCCAGCCCCTTGTACGGCCGGACGATCCCGAAGAACAGCAGCCGGCGCCGCACCCCGCCGGCGCGCGGGGCGGCCGCCCCCGGCGCGGCCGGGAGGTGCGCGGGCATCTCCGCCACCCGGACGGGACGCGCCGTCAGCCCCCGCGCCAGTTCGGCTTGGGCCTCCGAGTGGACGAGCACGCCGTCCACGCGGCGCAGCAGGCGCCGCATCAGCGGGACGTCGTAGGGCTTGCGCTCGTGGGGCAGCACGTTGTGGCATAGCGCGACGGCCGGGGCGCGGCGGCCGAGCCCGGCGAGGATGCCGAGGTAGGACGGCACCTGCACCGGGCTCAGGACGGCCAGCACGGTGAGGTCGCGGGAGCGCAGGGACCGGCCGGTGCGCCACCAGCCGTCCGGGCGGCGCCAGTCGAGCCGGTGCCGGGTGTCGGGGAACGGCTCGCCCTCCGGCGCGTCGATCGTCTGCTGCCCCGGGTACAGGAACGACGGGTACTGGGCGCGCCACGACTCGATGGCGACGTCGTGCCCGGCGGCGGCGAGGCGGTGCGCCAGCTCGGTGGTGTGGTGGGCGCCGCCCCCCTTGTACGGGAACGCGGGCCCGACGATCGCGATCTGCATGCCCGTGGTGTCCATCCGCCCCACGCTAGACGTCGCCGCGTGATCGGACGATCAGGTCGGCGAGCAGCGCCAGCGACGCGATGATCAACCCGGTGACGAAAATCATGATCGTGTTGTTCGCGAAGTACCCGAAGTGGACGATCATGTCGAAGACGCCCTTGCCGAGGCCGATGAGGATCAGCCAGAGCGCCGGGGGCATCAGCACCTTGAGCGGGTTGAAGTACATGACCATCCGCAGCACCTGGAGGATGTAGCGGTAGGCGTCCTTGGTGAAGTGGAACTTCGACTTGCCGGCCCGCTTGGCGTACTCGATCGGCTCGTAGTGCACCGGGTGCTGGTTCGACAGGAACGCGATGGTGATCGTGGTCACGCAGGAGAACCCGGGGGGCAGCAGCCGCAGGTAGGGCAGCGACACCTCGCGGCGGAAGGCCCGCAGCCCGGAGTTCAGGTCGGGGATCTTCGAGTTCGTGAGCCGCTCGGCGACCTTGCGGATGAACCACTTGGCGGGCACCCGCAGCGCCTTGTGGGTGCCCTCCTCGCTGGTGCGGGCGCCCACGACCTGGTCGATCGCCGGGTTCTCGTCGAGGATCCCGACGAGCTCGGGGATGCGGTCGTTCGGATACGACATGTCGGCGTCCGTCCACACGACGATGTCGCCGCGGGCCTGCTGCGAACCGATGCGGCGGACCGTCCCCGACCCGCTGTTGTGCTGGAACGCCATGATCCGCATGTTCGGAAAGCGGGGCTCGGCCTCGCGCAGCCGGGCCAGCGTGTCATCGGTCGAGCAGTCGTCCACGGCCAGCAGCTCGTAGGTCTTGCCGCTGTTGTCCATCGCCTTGCAGATGCGCTCGACCTCGTCGATCACGTGGTCCTGCTCGTTGTAGCACGGCAGGACGATCGTGACGTGGACGTCTTCGGGCGCGGACTCGGCAGGCTGGGTGCTCACGCAGGGCGAGGATACTCGCCTCAGCCGCCCGACCCGCCGCCATCGGGAACGCCGGGGCCGGCGGGGCGGGACGTCCACACGTCGACGCCGAGGCCCCAGGTGCCGCGCGGGGGCTCGTCGAGCGTCCGCCCGTCCTGCTCGGTCCGCAGCCGGACGACCTGCTCGGCCGGGCCGTACGGGGCGACGTCGGCGCGCCGCGCGCCGAGCAGCACGGGGGTGCGCCCGGCCGCGCGCACCTTCCCGATGACGCGCCGGACGTCCTCGGGCGTGGCGTCCGGCGCGGTCCGGGCTGTCGGCACGCCGCACATCCCCCGCACGACCTGGGAGAAGCGGTCGGCGGTGGCGCGCTCGACGGCGATCACGGACGCGTCGCCGCCGATCCGCCCGCACAGCGTCCGGACGGCCGCGACCTCGCCCTGCTCGGTCCGCGACACCAGGTAGGGGGCGCTGACCAGGACGATCGGGACGAGCATCACCACGTAGCCGGTCCCCACGCCCCAGCGCAGGACGCGCGGCGAGTAGCCGAGGCGCCGCACCCGCCGGGCCGTCCAGGCCGCGCCGAACACCGCGAGCAGCAGCAGGCCCGGGATGACGAGGCCGATCAGCCGCCGCGACGCCCACGGGTGGTCGGGGGTGATGCCGGGGCGGAGCAGCACCTGCGCCGTCGTCCACACGATCACCGCGTACGCGGGGAGCCACCGCGCGGACCGGCCGCGCAGCAGCCGCCGCCCGAGGACGGCCGCGCCGACGACGGCGAACAGCAGCGCGGGCACGCCGATGTACCAGGCGACCCAGTGCAGCGACAGCTCGGTGTACTGCCGGGTGCCGTCCGGCGCCATCCCGTTGATCTTCTGGACGGCCTCGATGAACTGGGCGTTCAGCCGGTCGTCGGGGTTGTCGGGGACGCGGGTGGCGGTCTGGACGAGCGGCCGGGCGGCGAACGCCAGGAACGCGGCGACGGTCAGCCCGGCGAGGACGTCCGGCAGCCGCCCGCCCCGCACCGCGCCCGCGAGCGCCCGCAGCCGCGCGTTCGTCCGGTCGGCGCGCAGGAGGACCGCCAGCAGGACGGTCGCGGCCGCGACGCCCGCCGCGATGGCCAGCAGCGGGACGACCGAGCCCCGCAGGTACTCCAGGTACGGGCGGGACAGGACGACGCCCTCGGTGAGCCCGGCGGCGATGCCGAGGAGCAGCCCGCCGGCCAGCCGGTAGCCCTCGCGGCGGCGCAGCCCGACGAGGAGGCCGGCGAGCGCCAAGAGGGGCAGCACGTCGCGGAGGCCGTCGATGCGGACGAGGACGATCAGGCCGAGCGCGAGGCCCGCGAGGAGGTGCTTCGCGCGGGCGGTGCGCGGGTCGTCGCCGCGCGCGTCGTACAGCAGCGACAGCCCGCCGAGCAGCAGGACGATCGCGGGCAGCTCGCTCAGGGTGTTGCGGGACGCCCACAGCATCGGCAGCGTCGCGGCGAGCAGCAGCGCCCCGGCGGGCGCCCAGCGGGGCCCGACGAGCCGCGCGACGAGCCCGGCGAAGGCGAGCACGCAGCAGGCGCCGAGCAGCGGCGCGGTCAGCAGGATCCCGTGCGCCCCGGCGAGCCAGCCGCCGGGCGTCAGCACGATCGGGAACCCGGCCATGAACTGCGGGACGATCGCGCCGCCCTCGGCGTAGAAGGCGGGGCTCTCGAAGGCGAGGGCGGGGTCGGCGCCGCCGAACGCCCAGCGGTCCTGCGGGATCGGCAGCGACCCGTGCTCGGCGAGCCACACCGCGAACTGGACGTACGAGGCGGGGTCGCGCCGGACGATGATCTGCTCCGAGCACATGGCGACCTGGTAGGCGGTGAACGCGCCGACGACCGCCAGGACGCCCGCGACGGACCGCCGCGTCGTCCCGTCCAGCACGGGCGGCGCGCCCTCGCGCGTCCCGGTCCGCAGCCCGTACCGGAGCATGAGCGCGGCGGCGGGGGCGAACAGCGCGAGGGCGGGGGCGGGGTGGAACACGCCCGCGAGCAGCAGCGGCAGCGACACCGCGAGCCAGGCCGCGACGATCAGCGCGGGGGCGATGGTGACCAGGGCGAGCACGCGGCCCGCCGACGTACTCGTCCGCTCGTTCATCGCAGCGGAGCGTAGCGGCACCGGACCCCCGCCGAGGCCGTCGAGACGGTGCCTTGACCCCTGACCGCCCACGGAACGTTCTACGCTCGGCTCATGAGCGAGAGCAACGCCGGGCCGGTGGAGCTGCTGCGGCGGCGGGTGGCGGACGATCCGTCCCGGCCGCTGGTGACCTTCTACGACGACCGGACGGGCGAGCGCGTGGAGCTGTCGGCGCGCACGTTCGACAACTGGGTCGCGAAGACGGCGAACTTCCTGGTGGACGGTCTGGGCGTCGAGCCGGGGACCCGCGCGGTGCTCGCGCTGCCGCCGCACTGGCAGACGTCGGTGTGGCTGATGGCCTGCTGGGCGGCGGGGCTGGTCGCCGAGCCGGTGTCGCCGGGCTCGCTGGCGGCCCGTTCGGAGGACGGCGCGGCCGAGCCGTTCGGGGCGGCGGCGCCGTACGTCCTGGCGACGTCGGAGGAGGCGCTCGACGAGGTGCTCGCCGACGCGGACGCCGAGGAGATCGTCGGGCTGTCGCTGCACGCGCTGGGCGCGCCGCTCGGGCACTGCCCGCCGGGCGTCGTGGACTACGCGGCGGAGGTCCGCTCGTACGGGGACCGGTTCACGCCGGGTCCGGGGGTGTCGACGCGCTCGCCCGCGCTGGCTGTGACAAACGCCACACTCAGCGCCGAGGATCTGGGCGGCGCCGCGCGTGCCGCGGCCGAGAAATGGGAGCTCGACGCACGGGACCGGCTTCTGGTTGACATGTCGTTCGCCACACTCGACGGGGTTCTGGCCGGGCTGCTCGCACCACTAGCCTCAGGGGCTTCCGTCATAATCCAACGAAACTTCGACAAAGCCGCCGTAAATCGGCGAGTGTCGGTAGAGCATGTGACGGCGGTGGCCGGGCTCCCGGGGTGGAATGACGCATCCGGGTCCGTACGCCGACTCGCCTGACTACGCTTCCCTTGCGTCCGCTCTGCCCCCTGCCCGCTCGCCGCCTCGCCCCTGCCCCACCGACCGACCCATCGACCGCGTCCCGACCTGTGAAAGCGGGCCCACCGGAACCACGGAGCCGATGAACAGCAACCCGATGTACATGGAGTACGTCGACGACGCCGATCCCGAGGAGCCGGCGCCGCCTCGGCGCGGCTGGCGCATCCTCGGCTGGGTGTGCATCGGCCTGTCGGCGGTCATGGTGGTCGGCTCCCTCACCGCCTACGGCCTGTACCGGCAGGCGTTCGGCAACATCGCGCACGAGGACGTCAACGCCAAGCTCGGGCCCGACCGGCCGGAGAAGCTGAACGAGGCGATGAACATCCTGCTCCTCGGGTCCGACACCCGCGCGGGCGCGAACGCCGAGTACGGCCGGCAGATGAAGGACGACCCGCCGCGCTCGGACACGATGATCCTGCTGCACCTGTCCCCCGGCGGCGAGCAGGCGATGGCGATCAGCTTCCCCCGCGACCTGATGGTGCAGCGCCCCGAGTGCGAGGACCGCGAGGGCAAGCCGGTCCAGGGCGCCGGCCGGGCACAGATCAACACGGCGTTCACCGTCGGCGGCGCCACCTGCGTCATCAAGACGCTGGAGGCGATGACCGACATCCGCATCGACCACTTCGTGCAGGTCGACTTCGCGGGCTTCAAGAACATCACCACCGCCGTCGGCGGCGTCCCGGTGTGCCTCAACCAGAACGTCAACGACCCCAAGTCCGGGCTGAAGCTGACCAAGGGCGAGCACGAGATCCAGGGCGAGCAGGCGCTGGCGTACGTCCGCGCCCGCTACACCCTCGGCGACGGCACCGACACCAGCCGGATCAAGCGGCAGCAGAAGTTCCTGGGCGCGCTCGCCGCCAAGGTGATGAGCCGCGGCGTGCTCACCAACCCCAAGGCGCTGTTCGAGCTGCTCAACGCGACGACGAAGTCCCTCACCACCGACAGCGAGCTGTCGGTGACCGCGATGATGGACATCGCGCAGGGCATGCAGGGCCTCTCGTCCGGGAAGCTGCGCTTCGTGACCGTCCCGAACGGCCAGGACCCCCTCGACAAGAACCGGCTCGCCCTCGCTCCCGGCGCCGACGCGTTCTTCAAGTCCGTCCGCGAGGACAAGAAGCCTCCGGAGGAGGAGAAGAAGGACGGGGCCCAGCCGAAGACGCCCGTGCCGACGATCCCGCCGAACCAGATCCGGGTGCGGGTCTTCAACGGCAGCGGCACGGACGGCCAGGCCGGGCGCGTCGCCGACTCCCTCGAGGCGCAGGGCTTCCAGGTCACGGTCGGTGGAAACGCCGAGCGGACAACGGCCACCAAGGTGCTGTACGGTTCCGGTGCGGAGAACCAGGCGAAGAGCCTGGCGGCGCTCATCCCGAGCAAGCCGGCGCCCGCGGCGCAGACCGGCGGTGCGGAGCCCGGGGTCGTCGACCTCGTCATCGGCGCCGACTGGACCGACCTCAAGGGCGGCCAGCGGGGCATCCCGAAGCAGCAGGGCGAGATCCGCGCCAGCGACAACATCTGCAGCGAAACCTGATCCAGGGGTCGATCGATCGGGGCAGGCGCATGACCCACAGCACGTCCACATCGCAGACGGAGGCACGGGCGGCGGGAACGGTCCCGTCCCCCGGGGCCGCGGCGCCGGACGGGCCCGCCCGGAGCGCGCCCGTCCAGGGCCCGCCCGCACCGGACGGGACGGCCCCCGCGGCGGCCGTCCCGGCGCCCGCCGGGCCCCCGCCCGCGGCGGCGCGGCCGCGCAAGCAGCGGGACCCGTTCTTCGACAACGCGAAGTACTTCGCGATCGTGCTGGTCGCCATCGGGCACTCCATCGCGTACCTGCAGAACGTGCCGATGGCCAAGGGCCTGTACCTGTTCATCTACATGTTCCACATGCCGGTGTTCATCGTGCTCACCGGCTACATGTCGCGGAACTGGACGTTCTCGGGCGGCAAGGCGCGGCGGCTCATCACGGCCGTCGGCGTGCCCTACGTCGTGTTCGAGGTCGCCTACTCGCTCTACGACTGGGCGGGCACCGGCCGCGGGCGGCTGGAGATCAGCCTCCTCGAGCCCTACTACCTGACCTGGTTCCTGCTCGCGCTGTTCATGTGGCGGCTGTCGACCCCGGTGTGGCAGCAGGTCCGCTGGCCGGTGGCGCTGTCGCTGGTGATCGCGCTGCTGTCCTACACGGGCGAGCTCGGCTCGACGCTCAGCCTGCACCGGGTGCTCGGGCTGCTGCCGTTCTACGTCTTCGGGCTGGTGCTGCGGCCGGAGCACTTCGAGGTGCTGAAGCGGCCGATCGCGCGGCCGATCGGCGCGGTCGTCCTGGCCGGCGGGCTCGGCGTCGCCTACCTGGCGATGGACCGGATGAACATCGACTGGATCTTCTGGCGGCACACGCACGAGGAGCTGGGCGTCGCCAACGTCACCGGCACGCTGATGCGGGTCGCGATGTTCGGTGCCGCGGCCGTCCTCGTCGCGGCGTTCCTGGCCGTGGTCCCGCGCGGGCGGCACTGGTTCACCGGGCTCGGCGCCGCCACCCTGTACGGCTACCTGCTGCACGGCTTCCTGACCCGTGCGATGAACTTCACCGACGGCTGGGACATCGGCTGGCTCAACACCGAGACCGGCGTGCTCGCCGCGGTCGCGACGGCGGCCGTGGTCGTGACGCTGCTGTGCACGCCGCCGGTCGTCCGGGCGATGCGGTGGGCGCTGGAGCCGAAGCTGACCAGGATGTTCGTCCCGCTCCGCCGCCCGGCGAAGAAGTAACCCGCCGCCCGGCGAAGAAGTAGCCGAACGCGCGCGCGTCCGGGGCGCGGTCCCGGGCGCGGCACCGGGACGGCCCCGGGAAGCCGCTACGAACCAGGCGCACCCCGGCGAAAGACCCGAATCGTCCGCCGAAGGGCCGAAGCACCAGTACAGTGACCGTGCCGTTACCTCCACGGCGCCGTGACGTCTCCCCTCGGAAATATGGTTGTTACCTCCCCTTCGTCGAGTCCTCCGCCGAGCGGCCGGACGCCGTCCTCCGGGACGGACGCCCCGCACGGTCCCGCCGACCCCCCGGGCCGGCCGTCCGCACGGCGCGACGCCTTCTTCGACAACGCCAAGTTCTGCGCGGCGGTCCTCGTCGTGGTCGGCCACGTCTGGGCCAACTTCGGCGACAGCCACGCCGTAACGGCCGCCTACACCGTGCTGTACGCGTTCCACATGCCGGTGTTCGTCTTCATCTCCGGCTTCTTCTCGCGCGGCTTCATGCGGTCGACGGACAAGTTCCGCAGCATCCTGCCGACGCTCGTGGTCCCGTACCTGATCTTCATCGTCCCGTACCGGCTGCAGCTGGTCTTCATCAACGGGGCGGACTTCGATCTGCACGAGCTGTTCCGGCCGCACTACCTGATGTGGTTCCTGGTCGCCATGGTGTTCTGGCGGCTGAGCGCGCCGCTGTGGAGCCACCTGCGGTACCCCACGACGGTGTCGGTGGTGCTGTGCCTGATCGCCGGGAGCTGGGCGTTCAACGCCGACGGGACGGTCGCCCGGACGGTCGGGCTGCTGCCGTTCTTCGTGCTCGGCCTGACGGTCGACCCCGCGCTTGTCCAGCGGCTCAAGGCCCGCTGGGCGCGCTGGGCGGGCGCGGCCGTGCTGGTCGCGGCGCTGCCGATCGCCTACGTGTGGCAGCTCGGCACGGTCGTCCCGGAGATCAACTCGGACCTGCTGTGGTGGAACCGGGGCTACGAGGCCATGGAGTACTCCGCCCTGGAGGGCATGGGCCTGCGGTTCGCGGCCATGCTCGCCGCGCTGCTGCTCGGGGCGGCGTTCCTCGCCGTCATCCCGCGCAACACGACGTGGTTCACCGCCATGGGCGCCCGCACGATGTTCATCTACCTGCTGCACGGGCTCGTCGTGAAGGTGTTCGACTACGGCGGCTACTTCGAGACCGAGGCCCTGCACACCCCCGCCGGGATCGTCGCGGTGACGCTGGGCGCCGTGGCGCTGGGCGTCCTGCTCGGCACCGCTCCGGTGCGGCGGCTGTTCCGCTGGGCCGTCGAACCCCGCGCCGACCGGCTTCTCAAGCCACGGCAAAGCAGGACGTAGTATCGATCTACGCTAGCGGCTACCGTTCCCCTCGTCTCCCCGTTAACCGATTGGCCAGCGCGTGAGCAGTGACAACAACGACGTCTCGTTGAGCATCATCGTCCCGGTGCACAAGGTGCAGGGCTACCTCCGCCAGTGCATGGAGTCGATCCTCGAGCCGGGCATCCCGAACCTCGAAGTGATCGCCATCGACGACTGCTCGCCGGACGCCTGCGGGCTCATCCTCGACGAGTTCGCCGAGCGGGACTCGCGGGTGCGGGTCCGGCACCTCACCGAGAACGTGGGCCTCGGCCAGGCCCGCAACGTCGGGCTCGACATGGCGACGGGCGACTACATCTGGTTCTTCGACAGCGACGACTACGCCACCGAGGGCGCCGTCCGCGCGATCCTCGACCGGCTCGCCGAGACGCGCCCGGACGTCCTGATGTTCGACTACGCGCGGTCGTACTGGAACGGGCGGGTCAAGCGCAGCATCATCAACCACCTGTTCCGGGAGCCGCCGGCGCCGGACGTGTTCTCGCTCGCCGAGCGCCCGCAGTGCCTGGAGATGTTCACCTCGGTCTGGAACCGGGCGATCCGCCGCGAGTTCCTGATCGAGACGGGGCTGCGGTCCAACAGCGGCTACTACGAGGACGTCAGCATCACCTACCCGATCCTCATGGCCGCCGAGCGGATCAGCCTGCTGGACCGGGTCTGCTACATCTACCGGCAGCGCCGCCGCGGCGCGATCACCAAGACGGCGAGCGCCAAGCACTTCGACGCGTTCGACCAGTACGACCGCATCTTCGCGTTCATGGACCAGCTCGGCCCGTCGGTGGACCAGTTCCGCCCCACGATGTTCAACCGGGCGATCTGGCACCTGCTCGTCATCATCGAGCGGCCCGACCGCATCGTCGCGTCGGAGAAGCAGCGCTTCTTCACCGAGATGTCGAAGTGGTACAACCGGTACCGGCCGCCGGGGCACGTCCCGCCGGAGGACGAGCCGCGCCTCGCCGACAAGCACCGCGCGATCGAGCGGAACGACTTCCGCGCCTGGGAGCGGCTCAGCTCTCCGAAACTGGCGGCGAAGGCGAAGAAGGGCACGAAGAAGGTCCGCAAGCTGCAGAAGCGCGGCGTCGTCCGCTCCAAGCAGGTCGCGAAGGAGCGGTACTTCTACCAGATGCGGCTGCGGATGCCGATCGAGGAGAACCTCGCCGTCTTCGCCGCCTACTGGTACCGCGGGTACGCCTGCAACCCGGCCGCGATCTACGAGAAGGTGCGGGAGCTCGCCCCCCACATCCGCTGCGTGTGGGTCGTGAAGCCGGGCGGCCGCAAGGACATGCCCGAGGGCGTCGAGTACGTGGTGTCGGGGTCGGCGGACTACTACCGGACGATCGCCGCCGCGAAGTACTTCGTGAACAACGTCAACTTCCCCGACCACCTCGTCAAGCGGCCGGGGCAGGTGCACCTCCAGACGCAGCACGGCACGCCGCTGAAGAAGATGGGCCTCGACCAGATGGAGTACCCGGTCGGCGCCGCCGACATGGACTTCAAGGCCCTCATCGAGCGGTGCGACCGCTGGGACTACCTCGTCTCGTCCAACCCGCTGTCGAGCGAGGCGTGGGAGCGGGCGTACCCGTGCCGCTACGAGATGCTGGAGATCGGGTACCCGCGCAACGACCGCCTGGTCCGCGCCACCGGGAAGGACCGGGTGCGTGCGCGCGCCGACCTCGGCATCCCCGAGGGCAAGACGGCGATCCTGTACGCGCCGACGCACCGCGACTACCAGCGCCGCTACAGCCCGATGTTCGACATCGGGCGGGTCGTCGAGCAGCTCGGCGACGACCACGTCCTGCTGCTGCGGGCGCACTACTTCTACAAGCTCAAGGACATGGCGGCCGACATGGGCTGGCCCGAGGACCGCGTGATCGACGTGTCCAAGCACCCGTCGGTCGAGGACCTGTCCATCGCGTCGGACGCGCTGCTCACCGACTACTCGTCCGTCATGTTCGACTACGCCAACCTCGGCAAGCCGATCGTGATCTACGCCAACGACTGGGAGACCTACCGCCTCACCCGGGGCGTGAACTTCGACCTCACCGAGTTCCCGCCCGGCGTCGTCGCCCGCACGGAGGCCGAGCTCGTCGACGCGTTCGTCTCCCGGTCGGCGTGGGGCGACGCGGCCGCGAAGAACCTCGAGGCGTTCCGCGCGCGCTTCTGCCCGTGGGACGACGGGGACGCGGCCGAGCGGGCCGTGCGCCGCGTCTTCCTCGGCGAGAAGCTCCCGGCGGTCGCCGCGCCCCGCGAGGCGGGGAGCGTCGAGGCGGCGGGCGCCGGGCCGGCCGCGTCCGGCGCGTCCTGACCGCCGCACCGCAGGACCGTCACATCCCCCAATGACCGTCCCGCGACCGGACCCCCGTCCGGCTCGCCGGCTCACGAAGGAGTGGGCATGACCGCCCGCATCAGCGTCATCGTGCTCTCCCACGGCGCCGGGGACGACCTCGGCGACGTCCTCGGGTCGCTCGCCGCCCAGACGTTCCGCGACCTGGAGGTCCTGGTCGTGGACGACGGGACCGGCACGGCCGCGCGCGCGCCGCTGCCCGACGACCGGTTCCGGCTGCTCCGGCGGGGGGCGCCCAGCCGGGGCGCGGCCCGCAACCTGGGCGTGGCCGAGAGCGGCGGCGAGTTCCTGCTGTTCGCCGACTCCGGCGACCCGCTGCCGGAGGGCGCGGTCGCCGCGCTGCTCGGCGCCCTCGAGGCGTCCGGCGCCGAGCTGGCGAAGGGCCCCGACGCGTCCCGCAAGTGGACCGGCCAGGTGTCGCAGTGGAAGGCGCGCGGCGACACGGCCGCGCCGGCGACGGGCACCGACCTGCGGCGCAGCCCCGACCTGCTGTCCGACCGCAAGATCGTCGGGACGCTGCTGCGCCGCTCGTTCTGGGACGCGCACGGCCTGGAGTTCCCCGACCTGTCCCGCGACGACGACCTGCCGGTGATGGTGCGGGCGCTGCACCTGGCGAAGTCCGTCGACGTCGTCCCGGACGTCGTCCTGCACCGGCGGTCGCGGCGGTACGCGCCGACGACCGAGCTGCAGGAGATCGCGGACGGCTTCGCCGCGGCGAACCTCGCCACCACCTTCGTCGCCGAGCAGGGCGACGCCCGGGAGCTGCGGCGCCTGCAGCTCGCCCTCGTCGGCAACGAGCTGAAGGCGTTCCTGGACGTCCTGCCCGACCTGTCCGGGGACGAGCGGGAGCAGGTCATCGCGCTGGCCGCGGCGTACGGGAAGGGCGTGTCGGCGAAGGTGTTCGCCGAGGCGCCCGCGCTGACCCGGCTGAAGTGGCACCTCGCCGCGAGCGGGCACACGATGGAGCTGGTGAAGGTCGTCCGGTACGAGCGCGGCAAGTCGTCGCCGTCGATCGTCCGGGACCCGCTGCGCCGCTACGTCGTCTACCCGTACTGGAAGGACGCCAAGGTCGACGTCCCCCGCGACGTGTACCGGGCGCGCGACGAGGTGAAGATGCGCGGCCGGGCGCACAGCGTGGCGTGGGACGGCGACCGGCTCGTCGTCACCGGCGAGGCGTACATCAACTCGGTCAGCTCCCGCCGCCGCTGGACGGCGATCAAGACGGTGACGCTGCGCAGCGGCGGCCGCAAGATCACCGTGCGGGCGCGGCAGACGCCGAAGCCGGGCAAGTCGTCCGGCGGCTGGACCGGTTTCGAGTTCGCGCTGGAGGCCGGGAAGCTGAAGGGCCGCGGCGGCTGGGCCGAGGGCACCTGGGAGGTGCACGCCTCCGTGCTGAACGCGGGCGTGTTCCGGCAGGGCCCGGTCCGCGGCGGCGGCTCGGGGACGGGCGCGAACCCGCCCTACCGGTACGTCGCCGACGACGTCCGCGTCGTCCCGAAGGTCGTGGAAGGCAACCTGGTCGTGCAGGTGGAGCGCGTCCGGGAGAAGGCGACGGCGCTGCGCTGGGACGACCGGACGCTCGTCGTCGAGGTCGAGTCGGCGGGCGGCGCGCCCGCCGAGGCGGTGCTGACGCTCGGCGACTCGCGGGTCCCCGTCCCGGTGGCGGCGCGGCCCGGCGGCTGGACGGCCCGCATCGACCCGGACGCCCTCGACGTCGACATCGACCCCGACTCGATCGACGACACCCGCGACTGGTCGCTGTCGGTGCCGTCGGACGGCGGGGACGACCGCCCGCTCGTCCTCGCGGAGGGCGTCGCGGAGGCGCCGCGCACGTTCGGCGCGCTGGAGGTGAGCGCGGGCCGCGGCCCCAGCGGCTACGTGCGGGTGCGGCGCGCGACGATCCGGCTGTCGGTGGACGAGTGCGGGTGGCGCCCCGACGGGACCCTGACGCTCGCCGCGACGCACCCCGCGCACGCGTCCGGGCAGATCGTCGTGCGCAGCCGCGGGCGCCGCAAGGAGTTCGCGTTCGACCTGGTCGGGGACGGCTCGGGCGTGCTGCGCGCGGAAATCCCGACGGCGGCGGTGCCGAGCGTCGCGGGCGTGCTGCCGCTGCGGCCCGGCCGCTGGGACGTGCTGTTCCGGCCGCCCGGCGAGCGGGCGCTGACCGTCCGGCTGACGGAGGACGCGCAGCGGTCCCTGCCGGAGCCGGTGGAGGTGGCGCGGCGCGGCTACGAGCTGGAGACCAAGAACGGGCGGCTCGTCGTGGCCGTCACCGGCGACGTGTCGGGCGAGGAGAAGAGCGCGGGCGCGAAGTACCGCGAGGAGGCGCGCAAGCGGGTCGCCCGCGACGGGCTCCGCGACGCGGTGCTGTTCTCGTGCTTCAACGGCCGCCAGTTCTCCGACAGCCCGAAGGCGATCCACGAGGAGCTGCTGCGGCGCGGCGCCGACCTGGAGCAGCTCTGGGTCGTCAACGACGCCCAGTGCGAGCTGCCCGACACGCTGAACGCCGTCCGGCTGAACGGCAAGGAGTGGCAGGAGGCGGTGACGACGTCCCGGTACATCGTCACCAACCACCGGCTCGGCGACTGGTTCCAGCGGCACCCCGACCAGATCGTCCTGCAGACCTGGCACGGCACCCCGCTGAAGAAGATCGGCCGGGACGTCAAGGAGGTCCACTTCGCGTACGCGCCGGGGATGAAGTCCGCGCTGCAGAGCAAGGACAAGGGGCCGTCCGGCCCGTCCGTCCCCGAGTGGAGCCACCTGCTGTCGCCGAACCCGTTCAGCACCGAGATCTTCAAGCGCGCGTTCGCGTTCAAGGGCGAGATGCTGGAGGTCGGGTACCCGCGCAACGACCTGCTGCACAGCCCCGACGCGGACGCCGTCGCCAAGCAGGTCCGGTCCCGGCTCGGCATCCCCGAGGGCAAGCGGGTGGTGCTGTACGCGCCGACGTGGCGCGACGACCAGTACTACAGCCGCGGCCGGTACAAGCACGACATGCGCCTCGACCTCGACCGGGCGCGCGACGCGCTCGGCGAGGACCACGTCCTGCTCGTCCGCCTGCACAGCAACGTGGTGGACGGCGTCCAGGAGGACCCGGACGGCTTCGTGCGGGACGTGTCGCTGTACCCCGACATCACCGAGCTGTACCTGATCTCCGACATGATGATCAGCGACTACTCGTCGGTGATGTTCGACTACGCCAACACCCGGCGCCCCATGCTGTTCTTCACCTACGACCTGGCCGACTACCGGGACCGGCTCCGCGGCTTCTACTTCGACTTCGAGGCGGAGGCGCCGGGCCCGCTGGTGGAGACGTCCGACGACCTGATCGACGCGATCCGGGACGTCGAGTCCGCCACCGCGGGGCACGCCGGCCGGTACGACGACTTCGTCGCGCGGTTCTGCCCGCTCGACGACGGCCACGCGGCGGCCCGCACGGTCGACCGCGTCTTCGGGTCGTCCGGCTGACGCCGGGCGACGACCTAGAGAGAACAACCGCACGTGACAACCATCAAGGTCAGCGTCGTCGTGCCCGTCTACGACTGCGTCGGGACGGTCGCGACGGCGCTGCGGAGCGCCCTGGAGCAGTCGATCGCCCCGGAACTCGTCGAGGTGATCGCGGTCGACGACGGCTCCACCGACGGCAGCGCCGAGGAGCTGGACCGGCTCGCGGCGCTGCATCCGCGGCTGACCGTGCTGAAGCGCCCCAACTCCGGCGGGCCCGGCGGGCCGCGCAACACCGGCATCGCGGCGGCCCGCGGCGAGTACCTGTTCTTCCTCGACGCCGACGACCGGCTCGGTCACGAGGCGCTGGAGCGGATGTGCGCCGCCGCGGACGCCCACGGCACCGACGTCGTCATCGGCCGGTACGTCGGGGTGGGGCGGCCCGTCGCGAACTTCACCGAGAACATCGCGCACGTCTCCGTGGACGACCCGGACTTCGACATCTACGCGAAGTCGCTGACCGCGCAGAAGCTGTTCCGCCGGTCGCTGGTCGAGGAGCACCGGATCCGGTTCCCCGAGGACGCGCCGACCGGCGAGGACAAGGTCTTCACCGCCCACGCGCTGCTGCACGCGTCCGGCGGCGTGTCCGTCGTCGCCGACCACGACTGCTACTACCTGGTCGAGCGCGACGACGGCAGCAGCCTCATGCAGAACGGGCTCGCGGCGCGGCCGGGCTACTACGCGAAGGCGGCGCGGCCGCTGCTGGAGAACGTCGTCACGCACCGCGAGCCCGGCCCGATCCGGGACCGGATGCTGCTGCGCCACTTCCACCGGGACGTCCTGCACGCGTTCAACCCCGACTACCCGGGGTCGTCCGAGGAGCGGCGCCGCCGCCTCTGGGAGGAGGCGCGCGCGCTCTGCGACGAGTTCCTCACCGAGCCGGTGCTGATGCGGATGCCGCCGAAGTTCCGGCTGGTCGCGCACTGCCTGCGGCACGGCAACGAGGACCTGCTGGTGCGGGTCATCGAGGCCGCGGACGCCGGGCCGGTCCCGGTCGTCGTCGACAAGGACCGCGCGCACGCCCGCTACCCGGGCTTCCGCGACCCGGCCGCCGGCGTCCCCGACGAGTACTACGACGTCACCGACCGGCTGCGGCTGCGGCGGTCGCTGACGTCGCTGGAGTGGGCCGGCGACCGGCTGCGGGTCGGCTGGACGGCGGAGATCCCCCGGCTGGACCCGGCGGACGGGGCCGTCGCGCTGCTGCTGCGGTCCCGGAAGGGGCGCGCCGAGCGGCGGCTCGCCGCCGAACCGGACGGCGACGGCCACCGGGCCGACCTCGACGCCGCCGCCGGCGGCGTCTGGGACCTGCACGTCGAGGCCCGGCACGGGCAGCTGGCGAAGGAGGCCCGGCTCGGCGCCGCGCGCGCCCCGGGCGTCACCGTGCCCGCCGGACGGTTCGTCCGGTGCGCGGACGGGACCGGCGCGGCCGTCGAGCCGTTCTTCACCCGCGAGTACGGCAACCTGTCGTTCACCGTCACCCGCGGCACCGCCGGGGCGGTGCGGCTGCTGCGGTTCGAGGGCGCCGAGTGGGCGCCGGACGGGCGGCTGCGGGTGCGCGGCCGGCTCCCCGCGGCGCCCGCCGCGGCGGCGCTCGTCCGGCTCGGCGTCGCCATCGACCACCGCACCCAGGGCACGTCCCTGCCGGGCGAGGTCCGGTGGGACGAGCTCCCGGGCGGGCCGGCGGGCGACGGGGCCGGCGGCGGGTACGGCTTCGCGGCGCTGCTGGACCTGCGCGGGCTCGCCGCCGGGCGCTGGGACGTCTGGCTGGAGGTCACGGTCGGCGGGGACCGGTCGCGGGTGCGGGTGCCGCTGGCGCCGGCGCCGGGCGCGGACCGGTCGGCGCCCGTCCCGTGCGCGCCGCTCGGGCTGCGCCACGCGTCGTTCTACCGCACCGAGGGCGGCAACCTGTCGGTCGAGGTGGTCCCCGGCAAGGTGCCCGCGCTCGCCCGGTCCGCCAAGCGGCGCCTCCGCGCGCCCTTCCCGAAGAAGGACGCCGGCGGCAAAGGGTGACTTCAGGGGCCCCAGCCGTCGTCTGACGTCCCATGGGCGTTGGTAAAATCTGCGTTTTCATCGGGGGAGGGCCGCACCTTGGCAACCGTGGCGAACCACGTCAGGGTCGATGCCGACGACGTCCTCACGATCGGCTGGGACGCGCCCCTGCCGGACGGCGAACGCGTCGTCCTGCGGCACGCGGCGTCCGGCGCCGTCCGGGCCGGACGCGCCGCCGGCGACGGCGCCCGCTGGACGCTGCCGGCCGGCGACCTCGGCACCGGCGCCTGGGAGGCGTGCATCGAGGCGGGCGGCATCGCCCGTCCGCTGCGCACCGACGACCCCGGGTTCTCCCTCGACGGCCTCCTCGCCTACGCCGACCGGCCCCGCGACCGCGCCGTCCGCGTCACCCGCACCCCGGACGGGCGCGCCGGGCTGCGGGTCCGCGCGGTCGCCCCGCACGCCGAGGTCCGCACCGTGCACCCGGGCGGCGGCGAGATCCGCATCGCGGGCCGCCTCGCCTACACCGGCCCGCGGCGCGGCGCCGCCCGCCTGGTCGCCGTCGCCCGCGGCACCGGCCGGCGGGCCGCCTGGCCCGCGCGCCTCGACGGCACCGCCTTCCGCGTCAGCGCGCCCGTCGACGTCCTGACCGCCGAGCCGCCCGCCATCTGGGACCTGTGGCTCGACGCGGACGACGTCCACGCGCGGCTCGCGACCCGCCTCGACGACGCCCCCGGCAAGCGCGGCATGGTCTCCTACCCGCGCCAGCTCGCCGGGGACCGCTCGGTCCGGCCGTACTACACGGTGCGCGACGAGCTCTCCGTCGCCTGCCACGCGCTCGACGGCGGGGACGGCGCCCGATGAGGATCGTCTTCATGCTGCTGGACGCGGCGGCGCTCGACGGCACCGTGCGCAGCACGTTCACGCTCGCGGGCGAGCTGGCCCGCCGCCACGACGTCGAGATCCTCAGCGTGCTGCGCACCACCGACGCCCCCGCGTTCCCGCTCCCCGACCGCGTCCGGCTCCAGCACCTCGTGGACGCCCGGGACGACGCGCGGCTCGCGCGGCTGCGGCCCGGCCGCGCCCGCCGCCTCCACGAGGAGCCCAGCGCGCTCGTCCACCCCGAGGAGCGCTCCTACCGCTTCTTCTCCGCGCTCACCGACGAGCGCATCCCCCGCGCCATGCGGCGGCTCCGCGCCGACGTGCTCGTCACCACCCGCGCGGGCCTGAACGTCGCCGCCGCCCGCTTCGCGCCGTCCCGCATCGCCCGCGTCGGGCAGGAGCACCTGCACCTCGGCATCCACGAGCCCGGCATCCTCGCCGAGATCGAACGCTGGTACCCGAAGCTGGACGCGGTCACCACGCTGACCGGCGCCGACCGCGAGAGCTACGAGCGGCTCATCCCCGGCACGACCGTCCGGACGCTGCGCAACGGCCTGCCCGACCGCGTGTACCCGCGCTCCCGGCAGGAGAACAAGATCGTCGTGGCGGCCGGCCGGCTCGCCTGGATCAAGGGCTACGACCTGCTGATCAAGGCGTTCGCCCGGGTCGCGGAGAAGCACCCCGAGTGGACGCTGCGGATCCACGGCAAGGGCGGCCGGTTCGAGCAGCTCCGCCGCCTGGTCACCCGCCTCGGGCTCTACAACAACGTCATGCTGATGGGCCCGTCGGACGACATCGAGGGCGAGTTCGCGAAGGCGTCGATCCTCGCCGTCCCGTCCCGCGCCGAGGCGTTCGGCATGACGATCGTCGAGGGCTTCGCGTGCGGCCTGCCCGCCGTCGCGTTCGACTGCCCCCGCGGCCCCCGCGAGATCATCACCGACGGGCACGACGGCCTGCTCGTCCCGCCCGAGGATCCGACCGCCCTCGGCGACGCGCTCGTCCGGCTCATCGACGACGGGCCCCTGCGCCGCCGGATGGCCGCGGCGGCGCCCGGCAGCGCCCGCCGCTACGCCGTCCGGTCCGTCGCCGCCGAGTGGGAGGACCTCCTCACCGCGCTCCGGTAGCGGCCTCGCCCCGCGGCCTCCGGCAACGCCCATCGATACCGGACATGTCCGGAGGGTGAACGCGCGGTTCCGCTGATCTCACCCCGGCAGTCGGGGAGAATGCCGGAGGCCACTTCCGGACAGTCGCTAGCATCGGAACGGCCCTGACGACGAAAGGACACCCACCATGGCGAACTTCACGCTCGACGACGTTCGGCAACGGACGTACAAGGCGCGTGACGCGTGGTGGACGGTCCTGCTCGTCGACCCGCTCGCCGCGCGGCTGGTGAAGGTCACCGCCAACCGCACCCGCATCACCCCGAACCAGCTCACCGTCGCGGCGCTCGTCCTCGGCCTGGCGGCGGGCGCGTGCTTCGCGATGGCCGACTGGCAGTGGCTGCTCGCGGGCGCGCTGCTGTACCACCTGTCGTTCACGCTCGACTGCATGGACGGCAAGATCGCGCGGCTGAAGGGCACCGGCTCGGTGTTCGGCGCGTGGCTCGACTACATCTTCGACCGGCTGCGGGTCCTCGCCTGCGCGATCGCGCTGATGGCCGGGCAGTACGCCGCCACCGGCAACGTCGCCTACGTGTGGACGGCGCTCGCCGTCGTCTTCCTCGACATGCTCCGCTACATGGACTCCCTCGAGATCTTCAAGGTGCGGGCGCAGATGCGGTCGACGCTGGCGAAGACGCGGCGGGAGGCCGAGTCGCTGGAGCTGGCGGAGCTGCGCGCCGGGGGCGCCGCGCAGGACGAGGTCGGCGCGCGGCTCGCGTCGGCGGAGCGCACCCTGGACGAGGGCGACGCCGAGGACGAGAACCGGGTCGTCGGCGAGGAGGCCGCCGAGAAGGCCGCCGACGCGGTCATGCAGCGGGGCCTCTACACGCGGTTCCCCTGGTACATCCGGATCCGCGACGTGCTCATGCGCGGGCGCATCCGGCCGCACCTGTTCAGCGGCATCGAGTTCCAGATGGGCGTGTTCATCGTCGCGCCGGTCGCCGCCGCGGTCGTCTCGGGCGCGATCATCCCGGTCGTCGCGGTCAGCGCCGCCGGGATGCTGTTCTTCGAGCTCGTGGTCATCTACAAGTTCTGGATGGCGACCCACGCCTACAACCGGAACATGGCCGCGCTGGAGGAGAAGATCTCCGGACACCGGGACCGCCTGCCCGCCGAGGAGTTCGAGCGGATCCAGGCGGGCGCCGGCACCAGCGCCGGCTGACCCGCCCCTCCGGGCCGCCCGCCCGGTGCGCCCGTCCGGCACGCCCGTCCGCGCCGGGGGCCGGGGTCAGCGCTTGATGAACTCGAGCAGGTCGCGGTTGAAGCGCTCCTTGTCGCCTGGGACCATCGCGATGCCGTGGGACCCGCCCTCATAGACCTTGAGCTCCGCGCCCGGGATGAGCTGCGCGGACTTGCGGCCGGTGGCGTCGATCGGGACGATCTGGTCGTCGTCGCCGTGGACGATCAGCGTCGGGACGTCGAACCGGCGCAGGTCGCCGGTGAAGTCGGTGCGCGCGAACGCGTCCACGCACTTCAGGCCCGCCTGGATGTTCTCGTGCATCGCCATGAACCAGAACGCGTCCCGGTTGCCCTGGGTGGCCTTCGAGCCCGGGCGGTTCGCGGAGAAGAACGCCTCGGACGCGTCCTTCCAGTACTGCGAGCGCTCGGTGGCGATGCCCTTCTTGATGTCCTCGAAGACCTGCTCGGGGACGCCTTCCGGGTTGCCCGGCCCCTGGATCATCAGCGGCGGGATGGCCGACAGCAGGACCGCGCGGGAGACCCGGCCCGTGCCGTGGCGGCCGATGTAGCGGGCGAGTTCCCCGCCGCCCATGGAGTGCGCGACGAGCGTCGCGTCCCGCAGGTCGAGCCGCTCCATCAGGTCGTTGAGGTCGTCGGCGAAGGTGTCGAAGTCGTAGCCGGTGAAGGGCTGGCTGGAGCGGCCGTGGCCGCGCCGGTCGTGCGCGACGCCCCGGAAGCCGTTGTCGGCGACCGTCCGCATCTGGTCCTCCCAGGCGTCGGCGTTCAGCGGCCACCCGTGGATGAACACCACCGGGTCGCCGTCGCCCCAGTCCTTGTAGAAGATCTCCTCTCCGTCGCGCGTCTTCACGTACCCCATGCGGGTGCCCCCCGGTTCGCGATGGTGTCGGCCCTTCCTCGGGCGTGACTGCCCGAGGAAGGGCGTCCGGTAAGCCACCGGCGGACCAAGAAACCTTTGCGGCGCCCCGGTGCCCGGCTACGGCGCGGCGGGCGCCTCGGTGCGCGCCGGGGGCCGCGCGAGGAGGTCCGTCCACCGGCGGCAGACCTCGTCGAGCCCGTACGCCGCGCGGACCTGCTCGCGGGCGTCCGCCGCGTCGCCCTCCCAGCGGCCGAGCGCGACGGTGTCGGCGATGGACGCCGCCATGGCGGACGGGCCGTCGTGGATCCACCGCCGGTCGTAGATCGTGTCGGAGCCGGGCCACGGCAGCAGGGCCGGGACCGCGCCGGACGCCATGCCCTCGGCGGGCGCGAGGTGGAAGCTCTCGTCGTCGCTGGTGGACAGGACGAACCCGATGCGGCGCAGCCAGGACGCGACGTCGCGGCCGTAGGAGTCGAACACCACGCCGCCGGCGAGGAGCGGGGAGCGCCGGATCCGGCGGAACAGCTTCTCGTAGTGCTCCCGCTCCTCGTCCTTCTGCCAGATCCACCAGTACTCCCACGGGAGCTTGGACTTGACGAAGAGCGTGAAGCGCGGGTCGTCGCGGCGCAGCTCCTCCAGCACGTCGACGGCGAGGTCGAGGCGCTTGCGGGACGGCGCGATGCCGATGATCCCGAGGTGGTGCTCCGCCCCGGCGAGCTTCGGCCGGTCGAGCTGCCGGTCGTCCACCCAGTTCGGGACGGTGACGACCTTCTCGGCGGGCCAGCCGGTCATCTCGCGGGTCAGGTCCGTGTAGTGCGGGCTGACGCAGACGACCTGGTCGACGGCGTCGATGTCGAGCTGCTTGGGCCACGGCGCGTACAGCTCGAACCGGTGGAGCCGGACGACGAGGCGCTGCCCCGCGCGCTTGTTCTTCGCGTACCAGAGCGCGTTCGGGCCGCACCATTCGCAGACGACGACGTCGGCCCACTCGACGAGTTCGCGGCTGCGGTCGGCGTCGTGGGCCTTCAGCGCCGCCCAGTGGTCGACCCGGATCTCCATGTCGGGGCGCGACCGCAGGTAGTCGAGGAGGCGGGTGAAGAACTTCAGGTCGTGCCCCGCGACGCCGACGCGCAGCTTCCGCGCCCCCGGACGGTACGCGGCCGCGGCCGCCGCGACCTGTTCGGCGGGCTCGGGGAACGTCTCGGCGAGGTACCCGCGGAGCCGCGCGGCGGCGGCGTCGAGGCCGAAGCCGGCGGCGGCCGCGCGGCAGCGGTCGACGGCGAGGGTGAACACCTCGGGGTTCTTGCCGATGAGCGCGAGCGCGTCGAGGACGTCGCTCTCGGACGCGGCGAACAGCGGGTAGTCGGCGCCGAACAGCCGCTCGTGCATGGGCGTCCGGTTGAGGACGACCGGGACGCCGAGCATGCCGCATTCGAGGAGCTTGGTCGACAGTTCGAGGCTCGCGTCCATCTCGGGGTGCCGCCACGACAGGCCGACGTCGCAGCCCGCGGTGAGCCGCATCGCCTCGGCGCGCGGGTGGCCGCCGTGCCAGACGACGCCCTCGCCGGTCTCGAGGGCGGTGCGCATCCGGTCGGCGTAGCCGGGGTCGTCCGGGTCGTCGTGGATCTTGTCGCCGACCATGTGCAGTTCGGCGTCCACCCCGCGCCGGCCGAGCAGGCGCGGCAGCGCGCACATCTCGTAGGTGTTCCAGCGCGGCGCGAACTTGCCCGTGTAGACGAGGCGGAGGGCGCGTCCGTCCGGGGTCCCGGCGGGGCGCGGCTCCAGGCCGTCGGGGAGCACGACGACGGGCGGGAACAGGACGCTCTTGCCCGCGGTGGCGGGGACGGCGGCCTCCAGGAAGCCGCGGAGCTCCTCGGTCTGGCAGAGCAGCAGCCGGGACGCGTCGGCGATGCGGCGCAGGTCGGCCTTGGCGGCGTTGTCGAACCGCCCGGCGGACTGCGGCACGTCGGTGAGGTACGTCCACAGCCGTCCGGCGAGGGCGGTGTGGCACAGCTTCCCGGCGAGCCGGCGGCCGCGCACGACGGCGAGGTCGAACGGCCGCTCCGCGTCGATGCGGGCGAGCGCCACCGCGGCCGTCCGCGGCTGCATCGGGGCGTCGCCGTCGATGAGGCGCTCGGCGTGCGGGCTGCGGACGGTGACGCCCGGCAGGCCGCGCAGCGGGTCGACGAGGCGCCCGGTGCGCACCGGCGCCTTCAGGACGAGCGTCACCTCGCAGCCCGCGCGCGCGAGCGCCTGCACCATGCCCTGGACCCAGATCGCCGACCCGTCGATCAGGTTCAGGTCGACGTCGCCGTAGACGAGTGCGCGCGGCTTCACGTGGTCTCCTTTCAACGGGCCGGCTCCAGCGGGGCCCCGAGCAGCTCGGCGAGCCGGCCGGGCGTCGCCGCGACGGCGTCCCAGTGCAGGGTGGCGAGGGTGGCGGGCACGGCCGCGGCGCCGTCGTCCCGGCCGTTCCACAGGACGAGCGGCAGGTCGCGGGACGCGGCGAGCGCGCGGACGTCGTCCAGCGCGCGGTCGCGGTCGTACATGCCCGGGACGCCCAGGTACGCCCACGCCTCGCCGGGGGCGCCCGCGGCGGCGTCGACGACGAGCAGGTCGGCGTCGGCGGATTCCAGCGCGATCATGGCGTCGTGCGGGTACAGCCGGATGACCTTGGCGTGCGCGGCGAGCGTCTCCGCCGCGCGCGCGCCGAGGATCCCCGCGACGACGATGCCGTCGTAGGGAGCGGCGACGAGGAGCCGGTCCTCGCTGCGGGCCACAGGGTCGAGCCGGACCTGCCCCGCGTCGGTGGTCTTCGGGGCCGCGACGGGGGCGCTGCGCTTGCGCCACAGCCGGTACAGCTCCTTGGGCAGCCGCGTGCCGCGCCGCGTCGGGTTGCGGGCGGCGCCGGCGACGAGCCGGCCGAACTGCACGGTCGTCGAGCCTTCGAGGGCGGCCAGCCGCCGCTCGAGCTCGTGGACGCGGGCCTCCCGCTCGCGCAGCGCCGCGCGCAGCCGCGCGGCCTGCTGCTTCGCCTTGGCGCCGTCCTTGGCGGCGCGGGCGGTCGCGGCGGCCCGCGGGTCGTCCCCGCCGCGCCGGATCGGATCAGTCACCGATGAACTCCATGATCACTTCTGCGATGCGGGGGCCGGCCGCGCCGTCCCAGAGCGGGGGCCTCCGCGCGTTCTCGTACCGGGCCGCGGCGTCCTCGCCCGCCGCGGTGTCCTTCTCCTCGGCGTCCGCCGCGGTGTCCTTCTCCTCGGCGTCCGCCTCCAGGACCTTCCGCACCTGCGGCACCAGCTCCTCGAACGTGACGAGGCGGTTCGTGCCGTGGGTGACGGTGATGGGGCGCTCGGTGTTCGGCCGGACCGTCAGGCACGGCACGCCGAGGATCGTGGTCTCCTCCTGCAGACCCCCCGAGTCGGTGACGACGGCGGCCGCGCCGCGCACGGCCCCGATGAAGTCGGTGTAGCCGAGCGGCTCCAGGACGTGGACGCCCGCGTGGTCGTCCAGCCCGGCGGCCAGCAGGTTGGCGCGGCCGCGCGGGTGCACCGGGATGACCAGGTCGGCGAGGTCGGCGATGCCGTGCAGCCGCCGGACGAGGTCGGCCGCGGTGTCCGGGGCGTCCACGTTGGCGGGCCGGTGCATCGTGGCCAGGACGTACCGGTCCGGCAGCCCGTGCTCAGCGCGGACCCGACCGGTGTCGAACGCGTCCAGGTTGGCCAGCAGCGTGTCGATCATCGGGTTGCCGACCAGGTGGGCGCGCTCCACCGGGACGCCCTCGTTCGCCAGGTGCCCGATCCCCTCCGGGCTCGTGACCAGGCAGATGTCGGAGAGCTGGTCGGTGAGCCGGCGGTTGACCTCCTCGGGCATCGTCATGTCGAAGCTGCGCAGCCCGGCCTCCACATGGGCGACCGGGATGCGCAGCTTGGCCGCGACGAGGGCGGCGGCGATGGTCGAGTTCACGTCGCCGTACACGATGACGACCGAGGGTGAACGGCTCGTGAACTCCTCCTCCAGCCCGGTCATCAGCGCGGCGGTCTGCGCCGCGTGCGAGCCGGAGCCGACGCCGAGGTTGACGTCGGGCTCCGGAAGGCCGAGCTCCGCGAAGAAGACCTCGGACATGCGGGCGTCGTAGTGCTGCCCGGTGTGGACGACCGCCTGCTCGGCGCCGGCGGCCTCCAGCGCCCGGATGACCGGAGCCGCCTTGACGAAGTTCGGCCGCGCCCCGAGGACGTGCACGATGGGTGCCAACACAATTTCCCTTCTGTTCATCGGGTCTGCCTACGCTTCCCCGCCGTGCTGAAGAAATCGGTCTACCTGCCGGGACTCGCCGTGCGGCAGCTCCGCGACGACCCGGCGCGCGCGCCGCGGCTCGCCGTGCGGATGCTGGCCCGCGCGACCCCGGGACGGCCGGGGGCGCGGCTCGCGCGGTCCCGGCTCGCGGTCCCGCGCCCCCGCGTCGTCGCGCGGGAGAACGCCGAGCTGCGCGCCCTGCTGGCGCACGTGCCGCCCGCCCCGCAGACCCCGCCGGCCGGTGCGGGGGCCGCCGTGCCGGCCGGCGGGCCCGCCCAGGAGGTCTCCCCGGCGGACGGCGCCGTCCTGCAGTTCGTGACGAACGCCTTGCCGAACACGAACGCCGGCTATACCGTCCGCACGCACCGCATCGCGCTGGCGCTGCGGGCGCAGGGCCGGGACGTGCACGTCGCGACGCGGCTCGGCTACCCGCTCAGCCAGGGCTTCGGCGACGCCCGGCCGCGGGTGGACGTCGACGGCGTCGCCTACCACCGGCTGCTGCCGTGGCTGCCGCCCGCCGACCCGGTGCGGGCCGTCGAGCGCGGCGCCGACCTGGCCGAACGGATCGTGGACGCGGTGCGCCCGGCCGTCCTGCACGCGGTCAGCAACCACCTGAACGCGGCCGTCGCGCTGGAGCTGCGGCGCCGCCGCGGGCTGCCGGTCGTGTACGAGGTGCGGGGCTTCCTGGAGGACTCGTGGCTGTCGCGCGACCCGGCGCACCGCGAGACGGACGAGTTCTACCGGCTCACCCGCGAGCTGGAGACGCGCCGGATGGCCGAGGCGGACGCGGTCGTCACGCTCGGCGAGGCGATGCGCGCGGAGATCGCGTCCCGCGGGGTGCCCGCCGAGAAGGTCTTCACGGTGCCGAACGGGGTGGACGAGGCGTTCCTGGAGCCGCTGCCGGACGCGTCCGGCCTGCGGGCCGAGCTGGGCATCGCGCCGGACGCCTTCGTGGCGGGGCTGACGTCGTCGTTCTTCGGCTACGAGGGCATCGACACGCTGATCGACGCGGCGGCGCTGCTGCGCGACCGCGGGACGCCCGTCACGCTGCTGCTCGTCGGCGACGGGCCGGAGCGCGGCGCGCTGGAGCGGCGCGCGGCCGCGCACGGCGTGCACGCCGTGTTCACCGGCCGTGTCCCGATGCGGTCCGTACGCCGCCACCACGCACTCCTCGACGTCTTCGCGGTCCCCCGGCGGGCGGACCGGGTCTGCCAGCTGGTCACGCCCCTGAAACCGATCGAGGCGATGGCAGGGGGAATCCCCGTTATAGCCAGTGATGTCAAGGCTCTTCGCGAAATCGTCGAACCCGGCGTGACCGGGACGTTAACAGTTCCGGAAGACCCGGAAGCATGGGCCGATCACCTGGAGGAACTGGCTTACAGTCCAGAAAGAAGGCGAAAAATCGGTCAGGCGGCCCGTGAATGGGTCCGGGCCGAGCGCACATGGGGCGCCGTCGCGTCCGGATACCGCGCCGCATACGCGTACGGGGCGGACGACGACCGATGATCGCGATTCGCCGTGAAAGTCCGTGATTTCCGTGAATCCGTGAAGGGAGCCGAGTGATGGATCTGGTCGTCATCGGACTCGGCTATGTGGGGCTTCCCCTCGTCCGGGAGGCGTGCCGCGCCGGGCTGAAGGTCGGCGGGCTCGATCTGGACGAGCGCGTCGTCGAGGGCCTGCGGGCCGGGCGCTCGCACGTGGACGACGTCTCCGCGGAGGAGGTCGCGGAGCTGCTCGCGGCCGGGTTCGCGCCGAGCACGTCCGAGGACGTCCTGGACGGCGCGCCCACCGTGGTGATCTGCGTCCCGACGCCGCTGTCGCCCGAGGGCGGGCCCGACCTGACGGCCGTGCGCGGCGCGGCCGGGGCGGTGTCCCGGCACCTGGCGCCGGGGGCGCTGGTGGTGCTGGAGTCGACCACGTACCCGGGCACGACCGAGGAGGTCGTCCGGCCGATCCTGGAGGAGTCCGGCCGGACCGCCGGCACGGACTTCCACCTGGCGTTCTCGCCGGAGCGAATCGACCCGGGCAACCCCGTGTACGGCGTCCGCAACACCCCGAAGATCGTCGGCGGGCTCACGCCGGCGTGCGCGTCGGCCGCCGCGGCGTTCTACGGCAAGTTCGTGGAGCGGGTCGTGGAGGCCAAGGGCACCCGCGAGGCCGAGATGGCCAAGCTGCTGGAGAACACCTACCGGCACGTGAACATCGCGCTGGTCAACGAGATGGCGGTGTTCTGCAACGAGCTGGGCATCGACCTGTGGGACGCGATCGACTGCGCGGCGACCAAGCCGTTCGGCTTCCAGGCGTTCCGGCCCGGCCCGGGCGTCGGCGGGCACTGCATCCCGATCGACCCGAACTACCTGTCGTACAAGGTCCGCTCGCTCGGCTACCCGTTCCGGTTCGTGGAGCTGGCGCAGGAGATTAACGACCGGATGCCGCGGTACGTGGCGGAGCGCGCCCAGCAGCTCCTCAACCGGGAGGGCCGGGCGCTGAAGGGCGCGAAGGTCCTGCTGCTCGGCGTCACCTACAAGGCCGACATCGCCGACCAGCGCGAGTCCCCGGCCCGCCCGGTGGCGCGGCGGCTGGCCCGGCTGGGCGCCGACCTCGCGTTCCACGACCCGTACGTGTCCGGCTGGGAGGTCGACGGCGCCGCGGTGCGGGACGCGGGCGACGACCTGCCGGCCGCGCTGGCGGACGCCGACCTAGCGATCGTCCTGGCCGACCACGCGGACTACGAGCCCGCCGTGCTGGCGCGGCACGCGCGGCTGCTGTTCGACACGCGGGGCCGCACGCGGGGCGTCCGGCAGGAGACGGTGGAGCTGCTCTGACCGGCCGGTCCGGACGGACGGACGGCCCCGGGCGGCCCCCATACCAGAGATCGGCAATCGCCCGGTGCCGTCCACGCGGTGGTCGGCGGGAATTCATCCACCATTTCCATCGCGGCAGCAGACTCCCGAGGAGAAGCCGGTTCGGCGGCATTGGTTCGGCAGGGTTGCGGAGTGAGTGGAATGCGTGTCTGTGTTTGCACGATCGTGCACCATCCGGAAGATGCACGCATTCTGCACCGGCAAATCCGGGCACTATTGGATGCCGGTCATGAAGTCACATATATGGCCCCGTTCCGGGCATGCAATGTGGCGCCGTGGCGCGAGGTCAGCCCCGTGGACGTGCCCCGCGCCACCGGCCGCCGCCGCCTGAAGGCGATGCGGGCCGCCCGCCGCGCCCTCGCCGACCACGCGTCCTACGCGGACGTCATCCTCCTGCACGACCCCGAACTGCTGATGGCGCTGCCCCGCCGGGCGCGCGCCCGGACGGTCGTCTGGGACGTCCACGAGGACACCACGGCCGCCCTCGGCATGAAGGGCTGGCTGCCCGCGCCGGTCCGGCCGCTCGTGCGCCCGGCCGTCCGCCGCCTGGAGAGGCGCGCCGAGCGGCGGCACCGGCTGCTGCTCGCCGAGGAGGGCTACCGGACCCGGTTCCGCCGGGACCACCCGGTCGTCCCCAACACCACCTACGTCGCGGACGACCCGCCCGGCGCGCCCGACGACAACCGCGCGGTCTACGTCGGGCACATCTCGGCGGCGCGCGGCGCCCACGAGATGATCGAGGCGGCCCGGCTGCTCGCCCCCGAGGGCGTCACCGTCGAGCTGATCGGCTCGGCGGACGAGGCGGTGAAGCCCGCGCTGCGCGACGCCCAGCGCGACGACGTCCTGCGCTGGTACGGGTTCGTCCCGAACGACCGGGCGCTGCGGATCGCCGAGGGCGCGATGGTCGGGCTCGCGCTGCTGCACGACGAGCCGAACTACCGGCACTCGGTCCCCACCAAGGTCATCGAGTACATGGCGCGGGGCGTGCCGGTCGTCACCACCCCGAACCCGCCCGCCGTCGAGATCGTCGGCCCCGCGGAGTGCGGCTTCGTCGTCCCGTTCAACGACCCCGCCGCCGCGGCGGAGGCCGTCCTGCGGCTGCGCAAGGACCCGGACCTGCGCGCCGAGTTCGGCCGGCGCGGGCACAAGGCCGCCCGCGAGCAGTTCCACTGGCCGGTGCACGCCGCCCGGTTCGTCTCCCACCTCGAAGCCTGGGCGGGGCACGCCCGGCCGGCGGCCGTCATGGAGCCCGCGGCGGATCACTGACCGGTCCCCCGGCCCCGTCGCGCTTCTCGCGGTCCCGCTCCGCCGCCTTCTCCCGCTGCTCGGCCAGCCGCTTCGCCGCGGCCGCCCGCGCCTCCCGCTCGCGCTCCTCCAGCCTGGCCGCGACCGACTTCGCGAGCCGGGCGGCGGCCCCCGTCGGGCTTCCCGCCTCCACCACCGCGATGACCCGCCCGACCCGGACGGCGATCACCCCGGCGGTCGTCCCGATCTCGTACATCTCGTCGCCGCCGAGGTTCTCCCGCCGCCGCACCTGCGACTGGACGGACTGGAACGCGTCCAGCATCTGCGACGCGGCGTCGTCGGTCTCGGCCACCCACCGGACGCTCACCGTCAGGCCCCGGACGGCCGTCGCCCGCTCCCCGTCCGCCGCGGTCGGCTCCCCGGTCGGCGGCGGCGGGCTCGTCGGGTGCGCGCTCGGCCCGCCGGTCCCCGGCGACGGCGACCCCGCCCCGGACGCCGACGCCGACGCCGACGGCCCCGCAC
>NZ_QHJN01000243.1:0-8523 GCF_003947565.1 Actinomadura sp. WAC 06369
GGGGACACGGGGACTCCGGGGGGAACGGATGTGGAGGGTCCTTATTTGTACCGTGTGACCGTCCTGTCCTGCAGGTGAACGCGGATCTTCCCGCGGGTCACCGGCACTGCCCGAACGAGCCCCGCTGCGCGACGTCCCGGGACGACGCGCCGACCATCACCGTGTAGCAGCCGTCCGCGACCTTCCACCGCTTCGCCTCGACGTTCCAGTAGGACAGGTCGCGCTCGGTCAGCGGGAAGGCGACGGTCGTGCTCTGCCCCGGCCGGAGCGTCACCTTCGTGAAGCCCTTGAGCTGCTTGGGCGGCTGCGGGACGTCCACGCCGGGGGAGGGCAGGCCGAGGTACATCTGCGGGACGGCCACGCCCGTGCGGCTCCCCGTGTTCGTGACCGTGACCTGTACTTCCTTGGGTCCGACCTTCAAGCCGCTGTAGCGGAACGTCGTGTACGACAGGCCGTGCCCGAACGGGTACTTGGGCGCGATGTTCTTCGCGTCGTAGTGCCGGTAGCCGACCATGACGCCCTCGGAGAACGCGACGGTCTTGTTCACGCCCGGGTACTGCGCCGGGTTCCCGGCCGCGGGCGCGTGCGCCTCCTCGGCGGGGAACGTGACCGGCAGGCGCCCGCCCGGGTCGACGTCCCCGTACAGGACGCGGGCCAGCGCGTCCCCGCCCTCCTGCCCCGGGTACCAGCTCTCGACGACCGCCGCGACGTCGTCCGCCCACGGGGTGAGGACGGGCCCGCCCGTCTGCAGCACCACGATCGTGTTCCGGTTCGCCGCCGCGACCGCCGAGATCAGCCCGTCCTGGTCGCCGCGCAGCGGCTCGCCGCACCGCAGCGTGAGGCACGACTTGTCGAAGAACTCGCCCTGGCTGTCGGTGACGAACACGACCGCGACGTCCGCGCCGCGGGCCGCGTCGGCCGCGGCGGCGCGGTCGTCGCCGTCCCGGTAGGTGATCGAGACGCCCGCGCCGGCGCGCCGCGCCAGGCCCTCCTGCGCGCTGACGGACGCGAACGGCACCACCTTGGCCGACCCGAACCCGGACTGGCTCTCCTTCGCGGCCCGCCCGATCAGCGCGATCTTCTTCGGCGCTCCCAGGGGGAGGACGCCGTCGTTCTTCAGCAGCGTGACGCCGTTCTCGGCGATCGTCCGGGCCGCGGTCTCGCTCGCCGTCCGGTCGACGCGGGCGAGGTCGTTCGGGTACGCGGGCCGGTCGAAGACGCCGAACTCGAACATCGTCCGCAGGACGTTGCGGGTGTGCCCGTCGATGGTCGCCTGGGTGACCTTGTTCTGCGCGCGCGCCGCCTTCAGCATGAACGCGTTGTAGCGGAGGCCGACCGGCAGTTCCATGTCGAGCCCGCCGTTGGCGGCCTCGGCGGTGTCGCGGACGGCGGTGTGGTCGGACATGACCATCCCGTCGAAGCCCCACTCCGCCCTCAGGATCCCGTTCAGGACGCCCCCGTCGTGGCACGCCCAGCGGCCGTTCAGCTTCCCGAACCCGCACATGACGGTCGCGGCGCCGCCCTCCGTCACGGCGGCCTCGAACGGCGGCAGGTAGATCTCGCGGAGCGTGCGCGGGTCCACGGACATGGACAGCTCGAGGCGGTCGGTCTCCTGGGCGTAGACGGCCAGGTGCTTCACCGAGGCCATCACGCCCTGCCCCTGCGCGCCCTCGATCCAGGACGCGCCGAGCCGCGCCGACAGGTACGGGTCCTCGCCGAACCCCTCGAACGTCCGGCCGTTGAGCGGCGTGCGCAGCACGTCCACGGTCGGGCCGAAGATGACGTCGTTGCCGCGGTGCCGCGCCTCCCACCCGACCGTCGTCCCGTACAGGTGCGCGGCCCGCCGGTCGAACGTCGCGGCGAGCGCGATCGGCGCGGGCAGCGCGGTCGCCTCGCCCTGCCGGACGCCCGCCGGGCCGTCGGCCATGTACAGCGGCGGGACCCCTAGCCGCTCGATCCCGTTGTTGGTGTCGGCGTGCGCCCAGTCGAAGAACCCGCCGAGCGGGCCGCCGAGCGGGTCGTCGGACGCCAGCAGCGCGATCTTCTCGTCGTCGGTCAGCTCCGCCAGCAGCAGCCCGGCGCGCCGGTCCGCGCTCAGCGCGGTGTCGCACCACGGCCGGACGGCCGGGTCGCCGCAGCGGCCCGCCGCGGCCAGCGCCCCGTCCGTCCGGGCGGGGACGACCGCGAGCGCGAGCGCGCAGGCGAGCGCGCCGGCCGCGGGCAGCCACCGCCCGGCCCGCGTCCCGCCGGTCCGGAGCATCAGCCCTCCCCGCCCGCGTGACCGGCGCCGGTGTCCTCGTTCTGGACGCGCAAGGCGTTCAGCGTGAAGGCGACCATGTGGTAGTGGCCGATGAGCATCACCAGCTCGATCAGCTCGCGCTCCCCGAAGCGGGTCGCCAGCTCCGTCCAGGTCGCGTCCGTCACCGTGCCGCGCTCGTGCAGCTCGTCCGCGGCGGCCAGCACCATCCGGTCGTCGTCTGACCACGGGTGGTCGTCGGGGTCGCGGCGGAGCGCGGCGACCTCGTCCCCGGTCAGCCCCGCGTCCAGCGCGAGCCCGCGGTGGTGCGCCCACTCGTACTCGCAGGACCGGTGGTGCGCCGTCCGCAGGATCGCCAGCTCGCGGTCGCGGCCGGACAGCAGGCCGTTCATCAGCAGCGCCGAGCCGAAGCCGATCCAGGACTGGAACAGCGACGGGTGCCGGGCCAGCGTCGTGAAGACGTTCAGCGGCCCGGTCGCGGCGGTGACGGCCTGGAGCGCGTCGTCCCACTGCTCCGGAGGCAGCGGGGCGATGCGCGGAACGCGGTTCCCGGGGATGTCGGCGCACATGGCGACATTTCTGCCACCAAACGGTGGGACAGTGCTAGAGCGTTCCGATCATTTGGCCGGATCGTGCCACTTTTCGCGATCCGGGCGCGGATCCCCGCGGCGTCGGGTGCGGTGTCAGGTGCGGCGGGAGGTCGCCGCGACGGCCAGCCCGGCGAGCGCCTCGCGCGCCTCCTCGGTGATCGGCGCCGCGCGGAGCGCCCGCTCGGCCTCGTCGAGGTACCGCTCGATCATCTCCTCGCAGGCCGCGAGCCCGCCGGTCTCCTCGATGATCTGGCGGAGCTCGTCCACCCCCGGCCGGTCCAGCTCCGGGTCGCCGAGGCGCCGCTCGAGCGCCGCCGCCCGCGCCGCGTCCGCCCGCTCCAGGGTCAGCGCGACGAGCACCGTCCGCTTGCCCTCGCGCAGGTCGTCGCCCGCGGGCTTGCCCGTCTCCGCCGGGTCGCCGAACACGCCGAGGACGTCGTCGCGGAGCTGGAACGCGATGCCGAGCGGCAGCCCGTACCCGGTCAGCGCGGCGGACACGTCCGGGCGGCCCCCGGCCAGCGCCGCGCCCAGGTGCAGCGGCCGCTCGATCGTGTACTTGGCGCTCTTGTACTCGACCACCCGCAGGGCCGTGGCGACGGTCGCCGCGCCGCGCGTCCCCTCCAGCATGTCGAGGTACTGGCCGCACATGACCTCGGTGCGCATCAGGTCGTACACGGCCCGGCCGCGCCGCCTGCGCTCGCCGTCCAGCCCGCACGCCTCGTACATCTCCGCCGACCAGGCCAGGCACAGGTCGCCGAGCAGGATCGCGGTGCCCTCCCCGAACGCCGCCGCGTCGCCCGGCCAGCCCTGCGCGCCGTGCAGCGCCTCGAACCGGCGGTGCACCGACGGCTGCCCGCGCCGCGTGTCGCTGGAGTCCATGACGTCGTCGTGGATCAGCGCGCTGGCCTGCAGCAGCTCCAGGGACGCCGCCGCGTCCACGATGCCCGCGTCCCCGCCGCCGCCCGCGGCCCGCCACCCCCAGTAGCAGAACGCCGGGCGCAGCCGCTTCCCGCCCCGCAGCAGCGAGTCCAGCGCCCCGAGCAGCGGCGACAGGTCGTCGCTGATGGCGAGCAGGCCGGGGCGCTGCCGGTCGACGAACGCGAGCAGCGCCTCGTCGACCCGCTTGCGGATGCGGCTCGTCGACATGTCGTGATCGTATCCAGGGGAAGGCATGCAACCGCCCGTCAGTAGCGCGAGATGTCCACCGATCTTAGGAAATCTCCGCCATTAAGTGACAACTGGGCGTAAACGTGCGGTCCAACCGGAACCCGCCCGGGCCCCCGGCCCGCCGCCGGCCCCTTCTGTACGCTGGTGGGATGCGATCCGTGCGCCCCGAACGGCCCCCCACAGTCCGCGAGCTGCTCGCCACCGGGGGAAGGTCCTTCTCCTTCGAGTTCTTCCCGCCCAAGAGCGAGAAGGGCGTGCGGACCCTCTGGCGTACGATCCGCGAGCTCGAGCCGCTGCGGCCCACGTTCGTCTCCGTCACCTACGGCGCCGGCGGCGGCACCCGCGACACCACCGTCGACATCGTCGAGCGGATCGCCACCGACACCACCCTCACCCCCGTCGCCCACTTCACCGCGGTGGACCACTCCCAGGCCGAGCTCCGCCACCTCATCGGACGGCTCGCCGCCGCGGGCGTCCGCAACATGCTCGCGCTGCGCGGCGACCCGCCCGGCGACCCGATGGGGGAGTGGGTCAAGCACCCCGACGGCGTCGAGTACGCCGCCGACCTCGTCCGGCTCATCCGCGCCACCGGCGACTTCAGCGTCGGCGTCGCCGCCTTCCCCTACAAGCACCCGCGCTCGCCCGACATCGAGAGCGACACCCGGTACTTCGTCGAGAAGTGCCGCGCCGGCGCCGACTACGCCATCACGCAGATGTTCTTCCGCGCCGAGGACTACTTCCGGCTGCGCGACCGCGTCGCCGCCGCGGGCGGCGACATCCCGATCATCCCCGGGATCATGCCGGTCACGCGGTTGAGCACCATCGAGCGGTCCGAGCAGCTGTCCGGCGCCCCGTTCCCGCCCGAGGTCAAGGCCCGCTTCGACGCCGTCGCCGACGACCCCGAGGCCGTCCGGCGGCTCGGCATCGAGCACGCCGCCGAACTGTGCCGCGAACTCCTCGACCAGGACGCCCCCGGCATCCACTTCATCACGTTCAACAAGTCGACGGCGACGCGCGAGGTGTACGGGCTGCTCGAGGCCGGCGGCTACTGCGGCGCCGCACCCGTGGCCAGCGGCAGCGTCCCGCCCATCACCGCGTAGCGGGGCCCGCCGCCCGGGAACTCGAAGTCGGTCAGCAGGTCCACCATGCCGACCGACCGGTAGAGCCGGCGGGCGGGGGTGTCCGGCCGCCGCTCCAGCGTCGACAGCACCACCGTCCGCTCCGGCCTGCCCTCGCACAGCGCCGCCAGCAGCGCCCGGCCGAGCCCCCGCCCCTGCGCGTCCGGGCGGACGTGCAGCTCCGCGACCTCGAAGGCGTCCGCGAGCCACGCCGCCGCGTGCTCCGGGCCGCCCCGCGCGGTGAGCGCCTCGAGCACCACGTCGTGCCACCACTGGCCGCGCTCGCCGTGGAACCCGTACGCCAGCCCGTGCAGCGGCCCCGGCAGGCGCACCGGCCCGCCCCGCCGCTCCGCCACGAACGCCCGGAAACCCGGGTACCGCGCGTGCCGCTCCAGAATCGTGCGCCGCCCCGGCAGCTGCTCGCGCGGCGGGTCCATCGCCGCCGCGTACACGTCCAGCAGCGGATCCAGCCTGCGCAGGAAGGCCCGTTCGTCGATCTCGCGCAGCTTCGCGTCCCTCACCCGCCCGAGCCTAGACCCGGGGGAGGGTCCTGGGTGTGGCCGACAGCCGGTCGTAGACGTCCCACAGGATCTGGTCCGCCGCCTGCCGCAGCCGCGCCCGCTCCGCGTCGAGGGCCGTCCCCCACCGGCGGGCCTCCGGGCCGAGCCACGCGTCCGTCCCGCCGAGGGTCTTCACGGGCGCGTCGAGCGCCTGCCGGAGCCGGTCGATCCCGCCGTAGGCGTCCGCGTACGCCCGGTAGAGCTCCCCGTACGCCGGGTTGGGGCGCTCCGTCGGCGCCAGCGCCCCCGCCGCCGCGCCCTCGATCGGCGGCGGCAGGCTCCCCGGCGGCGGCGGCGCGCTCATGAGGCCGGCCGCGACGTCGTCAGGTCCAGCTCGCGGACGGCCTCCCGCGTGCCCGCGCTCCAGTCGGCGCCCGCGATGACCCGCACGGCCACCGGGCGGACGTCCGCACGCCCGGCCTCGGCCAGGAACGCCCGCAGCCACCCGGCGTCCACGCGGACCCCGTTGCTCGCCATGCCCAGCGACTCCCGGACCACCCGCAGCCGCGCCTCGTCGCCCTCGGCCCCGGCGAGCAGCCGCGCGGCGCCCGCCGGGCCCAGCCGCTCGTACAGCCGCGCGGTGTAGTCGGGGTCGTCGGCGTCGGCCTTCAGCCGCGCCCACACCGCGGCCGGGACGGCCGCGTCGTCCGCGAACGCCGCCCGCAGGGCCCGCGCGTCCGCCTCCGCCGCCTTCTCCGCCGTCCGCCGGTCCGGGTGGCTCCCGATGTCGCCCGCGCCGCGCGAGGCCGGCCCGCCCGGGGCCGGCGTACCCGCCCGTCCCGCGCCCGGGGCCCGCGGGGCCTCCGCCACCGGGTCGCGGCGGGGCGGCGCGACCGGCGCCGCGGGCGCGCCGCCGGCGGCCTCCACCGGCGCCCGTCCCGTCTCCGGCGCCTGCGCGGGACCGGACGGCGGCCGCATCGACCCGCCGTCCGGGTGCGTCATCGCGTAGCCGTAGCGGCGCGACAGCATCCCGAGCTGGTTCCCGACCCACTGCGCGACCTCGTCGGCCTGCCGGTACCCCGCCGCGGACACACCGGCGGGCGGGCGGTGCCCGTTCAGCCAGCCCCGGATCGCGTTCTGCGCGTCCTGCATCTGCTTGATGAGCCGATCCAGCGCGGGCGGGTCGATCCCCCGGAAGTTCGGGTCGCGGGCGGCCGGGCCCGTGCGCATCTGCGCGGTCATCGGTCCTCCGGGGGTCACCGAACGTCGGGGTCGTCTCCCAGAATCACACCGTCGTCACAGGCTGTCGAGGGCTTTGCCGACAGCGGCCTCGTCGCGGGCGACGACGGCGGCGCCGTCCGTCACCACGATGGGCCGCTGGATGAGCACCGGGTTGGCGACCATGAGCTCGATCCACCGCGCCCGGTCGTGCTCCAGGTCCTTCAGCCCGAGCTCCTTCGCGACGGGCTCGTTCAGCCGCGCGACCTCCCACGGCTCCGCGCCGATCCGGGCGAGGACGGCGTCCAGCTCCTCGGCCGTCGGCGGCTCGTCCAGGTACCGCCGCTCGGTGTAGGCGACGCCCGCCTCGTCCAGCGCGGCCTTCGCGGCGCGGCTCTTGGAGCAGCGCGGGTTGTGCCAGATCTCCGTCATCACTCCACCTCCGCCGGGTCGCCCCCGGTGATCTTGAGCAGTTCCTCGTACGACGTCGGGAACACGGTGTGCGGGTGGCCGCCCGCCGCCCACACCCGCTCGTGCCCGTCCAGCCAGACGTCCACGAGCGTGCGGATCGGCGCCGGATGGCCCACCGGCGCCACGCCGCCGATCGGCTGGCCCGTCGCCTCCCGGACGAACTCGGGCGTCGCCCGCCGCACCGTCGCCGCGCCCGCGAGCGCGGCGACCTTCGCGGTGTCGACCCGGTGCGCCCCGCTCGTCAGCACCAGCAGCGGCGCGCCGTCCGCGTCGAACACCAGGCTGTTGGCGATGGCGCCGACCTCGCACCCCAGCTGCTCGGCCGCGGCCCGCGCCGTCCGCGCCGCCTCCGGCAGTTCGACGACCTCGCCCTCGACCCCGTGCTCGCGCAGCACGCGCGCGACGTGTTCGGCGTTCGGATGCATGCCCGCACCCTAACCGACCTGCGCACGCCGCTCCGTTCGAACACGTTGACGAATCGTCACGAGGGAGGTTTACTGTGAGTGCGTCGAACTTATGTTCGACGTGATGCGGGACTCGCGGCCCGTATCAGGGCGACGCCCCCGCCGGCGGCGATGTGCCGGCGGGGGCCGTGGGCCGGGCGGAGTGAGGGGAAGCTCTCCGCCCGGCCGGCCCGAGCCCCGGAAGGAGGCAGCCATGTCCGCAACGACGACCGCAGTCCACTCCGCCGCACTGTCCGGCCCGCCGAGCCCGCGGCGGCGTCCGAGGCCCGCGCCGCGCCCGGCGCACACCGCCGCCGGCCAGCTCCAGGCCGCCCGCACGGGCCTCGCCGAGGCCGCCGAGGCGACCACGCCCGCCGTCCGCTACGTCTGCGCCCACCTCGCCGCGCTGCGCGCCGCCGCCGCGGTGCTGGCCTCCCGCGACCCCGTGGAGACGCACCGCCGCGGCCGCCCCCGCAGCGTGTGGGTGCTGCTGCCCGAGGCCGAGCCCGCCCTGCGCGAGTGGGCCGCCTTCTTCGCCGCCGGCGCCGACAAGCGCGCCGCCGCCGAGGCCGGCCTGCCCCGCGCCGTCACCGTCCGCGAGGCCGAGGAACTCCTGCACGACGCCGAGATCTTCGTCTCCCTCGTCGAGGACTGCCTCGGCATCGCGGGCCAGACCGCGCTGCCGTTCACCGACGCCAACTGACCCCTCCCCGGGGCCCGTCCCACCTCCCCGGGACGGCCCCGGGGAGGGGTCAGTTG
>NZ_QHJN01000244.1:0-8386 GCF_003947565.1 Actinomadura sp. WAC 06369
CGAGGACGGTGATCCTGCCGCGCGGGGGCCGGGCCAGGCGGACGATCTCCATGAGGGCGGTCGGCTTGCCGCAGCCCGACTCGCCCACCAGCGCGAGGGTCTCGCCTCGCCGGACGTCAATCCGATGCCGCGCGAGCGTGTGCGGGACGGGGGCACTCTGCAATGGGCGCTGCCGGAATTCCCGGCGCAGTGGAACTTCCACCACGTGAACGGGAAAACGGGCTCGGTCGATCGGGTCGTCCAAGGGGCTTTGCCTCGCCTCATGCGGGCGGACGAGAAAGGCGTGGTGCATCGCGTTCCCGAGTACCTTCATTCGGCCGAGGTAAAGCGCACGGGACGCGGGCAGACGGTCGTCTACCGGCTCAACCCGGAGGCGCGATGGTCGGACGGGCGGGCCATCGGGTACCGGGACTTCGCAGCGCAGGCGCGCGCGCTGTCCGGGCGGGATCCGCGGTATGAGATCGCCGACGACACGGGTTACCGGCGCATCGCACGGGTCGAGCGGGGTGCGGACGAGCAGGTCGTGAAGGTCGTGTTCGCGCGGCCTTACGCGGACTGGCGCCGCCTGTTCAGCCCGCTGTATCCGGCGGCGGCGTACGGCGATCCCCGGGCGTTCAACACCGGGTGGCTCGAGCGCCCGCCCGTCACCGCGGGGCCGTTCCGGGTCGGGCGGGTGGACCGGACGGCGAAGACGATCACGCTCGTGCGGGACCCGGGCTGGTGGGGCAGGCCCGCGAAGCTCGACCGGATCGTCTACCGGGCGATGGATCCGATGGCGATGCCGGGGGCGTTCGCCAACGGGGAGGTCGGCCTGATGGAGGTCGGGCTGGACGCGGGCGCGCTGCGGCGGGTGCGGGCGGCCGACGGCGGCGAGGTGCGGCGGGCGGGCGGCCCGGACTCGCGGGTGTTCACGCTCAACGCGGCGGGGGCGGTCCTGTCGGACGTGCGGGTGCGGCGCGCGGTGATGCTCGGCCTGGACCGGGACGCGATCGCCCGGTCCGACCTCGTGGGGCTCGGCGTCCCCGCGCGGACGCTCGGCAACCACTTCTACGTCGGCACCCAGCCGGGCTATCGCGACAACTCGGGTGTCCACGGACGGTACGACCCCGCGGCGGCGGCGCGGCTCCTCGACGCCGCGGGCTGGGCGAAACGGGGCCGCCACCGCGCGAAGGACGGGCGGACGCTCGCGCTCCGGTTCGTCGTCGCGGCCGGGCAGCCCATCGGCGGGCGGGAAGGGGAACTGGCGCGCGCGCTGCTCGAACGCATCGGCGTTCGGGTGGACATCGAACCGGTTCCGGCCGACGACCTGTTCGGGCGCATCACGCGGGGGGACTTCGACATCGCGCCGTTCTCCTGGTTCGGCACACCGTTCCCCGTGTCGTCGATGCGGGCGGTCTACGCGCGCCCACGGGAGGGGGAGGTCCGGCAGAACTACTCAGGAGGCGGTACCGCGACGATCGACGCGACGCTCGAGAAAGCGGTCACGGCGGGGGATCCGGCTGAGGTCCACACCCTTGTGAACCGGGCCGATCGACTCGTCTGGCAGGAAGCGCTCGTCCTGCCGCTGTACCAGCGTCCTCAACTGGTGGCCGCGCGCGTGGATCTGGCCAACATCGGCGCCTGCGGCTTCCACCAGCCCGCTTACGAGGACATCGGTTTCGCTCAGGACGCCTCGGAGGACGGGTAGGGGAGTTCGATGCCCTTGCGGTCGCTGGTGTAGCGGGCGCTCCACACGTAGAGCTTCAGGTCGTCCGCGGACACGCCGTCCTTGACGGGGAGGTCGGAGGCGATCCGCACCACGTAGGACGCGCCCGCGGGGATCATCCGGGTGCCGGCCTCCTCGAACGGGGGCTCGGCCCGGTCGACGCGGGCGATGATCTCGCTTCGGTTGGGCAGCGTGCACATGTCCTCGGGGACGCCGACCTGCGGCATGCACCGCTCCCGCGCGTCCTCCGGCACCTCCGCCTCGGGCATGAACAGGTCGGCGGGGAAGTCCAGCATGACCGGACGGCGCTGCGTGTTCGTCAGGACGTAGTCGGCGTAGGCGTACGTGGTTCCGGACGGCGGCGCCTGGGTGGAGCCGAGCGGTTCGGCGTCCGTGCCGGAACCGACGGCCGCGAGGCTGTAGCCGTAGCCCTCGGGGGTGGTGAACGGGACGGCGGCGCCCGTCCGGGGCGCGGGCTGCGAGCTCAGCGAGGGCGAGGCGCCCGATCCGCTCGCGCGGGACGGCGGCGCCCCGGCGTCCCCGGCGTCCGGCCCCGGCCGCAGGACGACGATGCCCGCGGCGATCGCGGCGATGCCGACGGCGCCCGTGAGCGCACCGGCGAGGCCGAGCCGTCCGGCGCCGGTCCGCCGGGGCTTGCGCCGCCGGCCTCCCGCGGACCGCGGCTGGTTGCTGTACGACATGGTCTCCGTGCTCCCCTCAGCCCGTTGCGTCCGAATCGGTAAGCGCGTGCTGCCGGTGGGTGGCTGGTCACGATACCGGACACCCGGATCAGCGCCGGACAGGCCACCATTGACGGGAGAAACACCGAACCACTAGGGCGAACGCCTACGAACCGCGTTCGAGGAGGGCGTCGCGGCCGAGGCCCCGCAGGGACGCGTCGAGCACCTGCGCGGTGTGCGCGATCGCGATGGCGTCGCCCCGGCGGCGCAGCGCGCCCGCGATCTGCATCGTGCATCCCGGGTTGGCGGCGACCAGCAGCTCGGCGCCGGTCGCGGCCACGCCGGCCGCCTTGCGGTCGCCCAGCTCCCCGGCCGCCTCCGGCTGGAACACGTTGTACGTGCCGGCCGAGCCGCAGCAGATGTCGGGGTCGGCGATCTCCCGGACGGTCAGTCCGGGGATCTGCGCGAGCAGCGCCCGCGGCTGCGCCCGCACGCCCTGCGCGTGGGACAGGTGGCAGGCGTCGTGGTAGGCGACGGTGACCGGAAGCGGCCCGCGCTCCGCGCGGGGCCCCAGCTCGGCGAGGAACTCCGCGAGGTCGCGGGTGCGCTCCGCCAGCCCCTCCGCCCGGCGCGCCCACACGGGATCGTCCGCCAGCAGCGCCCCGTACTCCTTCATCGACGACCCGCAGCCCGCCGAGTTCACCACGATGACGTCCACGCGCTCGAACGCCTCGATCGTCCGGCGGGCGAACGCGCGCGCCTCGTCCGCGCGTCCCGCGTGCATCGACAGGGCGCCGCAGCAGCCCTGCCCGCGCGGGATGACGACGTCGCACCCCTCCATCGCCAGCACGCGGGCCGTCGCCGCGTTGACGCCCGGGAAGAACTCGCCCTGCACGCAGCCGACCAGCATGCCCACCGTGGCGCGCCGGCCGCCGCGCGCGGCGACCCGCTCCGGCAGCCGCGGCGCCCGGCCGAGCGGCGGCGCGAGCCGCTCCATCGCCGCCAGCGACGGCGACACCCGCTCCAGCAGGCCCGAGCGGCGGACGAACCGGTCCAGGCCCGACCGCTGGTAGGCGCGCAGCGGCCCGCGCAGCGCCCGCAGCCGCCGCCGGTACGGGAACAGCCGGAAGACCAGCTCGCGGACGGCCCGCTCCCGCAGCGGCCGCGGGTGGTCGCGCTCGACCTCGGCCCGCGTCAGCTCGATCAGCCGGTCGTACTGGACGCCCGACGGGCACGCCGTCACGCACGCCATGCAGCCGAGGCAGCGGTCGAAGTGCTCGACCATCGGACCGCCGAGCGGCTCGCCCTTCGCGTGCTGGTCCATCAGGTGGATGCGGCCGCGCGGCGAGTCCGCCTCCTCGCCCCACAGGACGTACGTCGGGCACGTCGGCAGGCAGAACCCGCAGTGCACGCAGTCGCCGAGCAGGTTCGCCACCTCGCCGGGGGAGCCGGGCGACACCGGCCCTTGCGGCACCGGCTCGTGCGGCGGTCCGGGGTGCGGCGGTCCGGTCTGCGGGGCGCTCATCAGATACCTCCCGTGAAACGGCCGGGGGACAGCCGGTGGTCGGGGTCGAACTGGTCCTTGACGCGCCGCATCAGCCGCAGGGCCGGGACCGGGCCCCACACGTCGACGGCGCCGCGCACGTCCTCCGGCGCGTAGCGGACGACCGCGCCGCCCTTGTGCCGGGCCAGCGCGGCCCGCACGTCGGCGACGACGTCCGCGACGGTCCCGGACGGGACGCCGGCGGGGGAGCCGCCCGGGGACAGGCCCACGTACCCGTGCCCGTCGCCGTTCCACGTCACGGCCGTCCCGGTCGCGGGCAGCGCGGCGAGCAGGTCGCGGAGCGCTGGCGGGGGCGCGGCGACGTCGAGCAGGACGGTGCCGTCCGGGTAGCGGCCCCAGCCGTCGGGGGCGTCCTCGGAGATTTGCGCTTCTCGCCCCAGGAGTTCGACCGTCTGCTGTGCGCGCGCGCCGACACCGTCGGGGACGCCCTCCAGCAGGACGGCCACCACCCCGGGGGAGAGGTACTCGACGGCACTCGGCACCACGGGCGAATGCAGGACGGCCTGCACCGCCTCGTGCGCCTCCTCCGGCCCGTCCACGGGACGCGCGACGTACGCGCGTGCGGCGGGCGTCGGGTGCAGGCGGAACGTGGCCTCGACGATGAGTCCCAGTGTTCCGTACGAGCCGCAGAACAGCCGTCCCAGGTCGTATCCGGCGACGTTCTTGACGACCTTGCCGCCCGACTTCGCCACCTGACCGTCCGCCCGGACGATCGTGAGCCCGATGACCAGATTCCGTGGCGTTCCGTAAAGGGTCCGGAGCGGACCGGACGCGCCCGTCGCGATCGTCCCGCCGACCGTGGAGCCGGGGAGGGGCGCGTCCAGGGCGAGCCGCTGCCCCTCGCCCGCGAGCTCCGCGCCCAGCCGCTCCAGCGGCATCCCCGCCTGCGCGGTGGCCACGAGGTCGCCGGCGGCGTGCTCGACCAGGCGGTCCAGCCGCCGGGTGTCCACGATCAGGTCGCAGCGCCGCGGGGGCGTCCCCCAGTCCAGCCGCGTCTCGCCGCCGCGCGGGACGACCGCCAGCCCGTGCTCGGCGGCGACCCGCATCACCTCCGCGGCCTCGCCGACCGTGGCGGGCGCGGCGACGGCGGCGGGCTCGACGCCCAGCACGCCCTCCTCCGGTTCGCCGGGGCGGACGTCGCCGCAGACCTTCGCGAGGGCGCCGAGCGCGTCGCCGGATGCATCGGGGGGCCGCATCAGAACAGGTCCGCCTTTCCCTCGAACGGGTGGGGTCCCTTGCGCACGCCCGGGACCTCACCGCACAGGCGCGGCGTCGGGAACACCTTCCCGGGGTTGCACAGGCCCGCCGGATCGAACCCGCACCGCACCATCTGCATGGTGTCCAGATCGGCTTCGGTGAACATGCGCGGCATGTACCGGGACTTGTCCACGCCCACACCGTGCTCGCCCGTGATGGAGCCGCCGTGCTCGATGCAGAGATCCAGGATTGCGCCCGACACCTCCTCTGCGCGCGCGCCCGCACCTTCTTCGGCGTCGTCGAACAGCACCAGCGGATGCAGGTTGCCGTCCCCCGCGTGGAAGACGTTCGCGACCCGCACCCCCGACTCGGCCGACAGCTCGTCGATGCGCGCCAGCACCCGCGGCAGGGCCGTCCGCGGGATCACGCCGTCCTGGACGATGTAGGCGGGGCTGATCCGCCCCACCGCTGCGAACGCCGACTTGCGGCCCGTCCAGATCAGCGCCCGCTCCACGTCGTCGGTCGCGACCCGGATCTCGAACGCGCCCGCGTCCCGGCACATCCGTTCGACCTGCGCGAACTGCGCCGCGACCTCCGCCTCCGGGCCGTCCAGCTCCACGATCAGCACCGCGCCGGCGCCCGGCGGGTACGCGCACTGCACCGCCGCCTCGGCCGCCTCGATCGACAGCGCGTCCATCATCTCGATCGCCGCCGGGACGACCCCCGCGCCGATGATCGCCGACACCGCGGTGCCGCCCGCCTCGATCGACCCGAACGCCGCGAGCAGCGTCTGCACGGTCTCCGGCACCCGCGTCAGCCGCACGGTGATCTTGGTGGTGATGCCGAGGGTGCCCTCCGCGCCGACGAACACCCCGAGCAGGTCGTAGCCCGGACCGTCCGCCGAGAGCTCCACCAGCTCGCCGTCCGGCGTGACGACCTCGCAGGCCAGCACGTGGTGCGCGGTGAACCCGTACTTGAGGCAGTGCGCGCCGCCGGAGTTCTCCGCGACGTTCCCGCCGACCGAGCAGATCTGCTGGCTGGACGGGTCGGGCGCGAAGTAGTACCCGTACGGCCGCACGGCCCGCGTCACGTCCAGGTTGATCACCCCGGGCTCCACCACCGCCCGCTGCCCCGGGATGTCGATCTCCAGGATCCGCCGCATCCGCGACGTCACGATCAGGACGCCGTCCGCGCGGGGGAGCGCCCCGCCCGACAGGCCCGTCCCCGACCCGCGCGCCACGTACGGGACGCCCGCCGCCGCGCACTCCCGGACGATCGCCGCGACCTGCTCGGCGGTGTCGGGCAGGACGACGACGGCGGGCGTGCACCGATGGTTCGTCAGCCCGTCGCACTCGTACGTCCGCAGCCGCACGGGGTCGGTGATGACGCGTTCCGGCCCCAGCAGCGCGTCCAGGCGCCGCGCGAGCGCCTCCAGCTCCGGCTCCATCCTCGAACGATCCTCCCTGCCCCCGTCCGCGCGCAATGCATGGACGGCCGCGGCCGGATCAGCCCATCCGCTCGTAGGCGGGGGTGGTGAGGAACTCGGAGTACGCGTCGGCGAGCGTGACCTCCTTGAACAGCGCCACGGCCTCGTTGTAGCGGGGCTCGTTGAACGCGTCGCCCAGCTCGGCGCGGATCTTGCCCAGCTCCTCCTCCAGCAGCCGCTCCACCCACTCCTTGGTGATCTTCTGGCCCTCGGCGGTGGAGACGCCGTTGTAGATCCACTGCCACACCTGCGAGCGGGAGATCTCGGCGGTGGCCGCGTCCTCCATCAGGTTGTGGATGGCGACCGCGCCCGCGCCGTCCAGCCAGGTGGCCAGGTAGCGCAGCGCCACGTCGATGTTGTTGCGCAGCCCCGCCTCGGTGATGTCGCCCGGGGTGGCCTTGACGTTGAGCAGGTCGGCCGCCGTGACGTCCACGTCCTCGCGGAGCCGGTCGCGCTGGTTCGGCTTGTCGCCCAGCACGCCGTCGAAGACCTCGCGGCACACCGGGACGAGGTCGGGGTGCGCGACCCACGAACCGTCGAAACCGTCGCCGGACTCGCGCGTCTTGTCCGCCCGCACCTTCTCCAGCGCGACCTTGTTGACCTCCTCGTCCCGGCGGGACGGGATGAACGCCGCCATGCCGCCGATCGCGTGCGCGCCGCGCTTGTGGCAGCTGCGCACCAGCAGCTCGGTGTAGGCGCGCATGAACGGCGCGGTCATCGTGATCGCGTTGCGCTCGGGCAGGACGAACTCGGCGCCGCGGTCCCGGAACTTCTTGATCACCGAGAAGAGGTAGTCCCAGCGGCCCGCGTTCAGCCCGGCGGAGTGGTCGCGCAGTTCGTAGAGGATCTCCTCCATCTCGAACGCGGCCGGGATCGTCTCGATCAGGACGGTCGCCCGGATCGTCCCGCGCGGGACGCCCAGGCGGTCCTGGGCCAGGTTGAATGCGTCGTTCCAGAGCCGCGCCTCCTGGTGCGCCTCCATCTTCGGCAGGTAGAAGTACGGGCCCCGGCCCTTGTCGATCTGCCGCTGCGCGCAGTGGAAGAAGTACAGGCCGAAGTCGAACAGCGACCCGGACATGGGCTCGCCGTCGATCAGCAGGTGCTTCTCCTCCATGTGCCAGCCGCGCGGCCGGACGACGATGGTCGCCAGCTCGGCATCGTCCTTGAGCGCGTACGACTTGCCGCTCTTGGCGTCGGTGAAGTCGATCGTGCGGTCGAGGGCGTCCCGCAGGTTGAGCTGCCCCTCGACCATGTTGTTCCACAGCGGGGTGTTGGCGTCCTCGAAGTCGGCCAGCCACACCTTCGCGCCCGAGTTCAGCGCGTTGATCGTCATCTTCCGGTCCGTCGGGCCGGTGATCTCGACGCGGCGGTCCTCGAGCCCCGGCGCCGGGTCGGCGACGCGCCACGAGTCGTCCGCCCGGATCTCCGCCGTCTCGGGGAGGAAGTCGAGCGTGCCGCCCTCCGACAGCCGCCGCTGCCGCTCCGCGCGGGCCGCGAGCAGCTCCTTGCGCCGCCCGCCCAGCTCGCGCTGGAGCGCGGCGAGCAGACCGAGCGCCTCCGGCGTCAGGATCTCCTCGTACCGGTCGCCGAGCGGCCCGGTGATCTCGATGCCGTCCTGGTTGCCCATCTGCCCGCCCTTTCGTATAGCGAAATTCCGTTTCTGTTACGTGGAGAACGTTACTCGGCGCGCGAACCGCCGAGTAACGTTCTCCACGTAACAGAAACGGAATTTCGCTATACGAAAGGGCGGGCAG
>NZ_QHJN01000245.1:0-8382 GCF_003947565.1 Actinomadura sp. WAC 06369
CGTGCGGGGTGTGCGCGGGTTCGAGCCCGCGCCGCCCGTCCGCGCGCTCGAACCCGCGCACACCCCGCACGACCGCACCTGGGCGGACGAGCCGGCGCCGGAGCCGCTCCCGTCCCGCGAGGACGAGCCGGCCGGGGACGAGCCCCTCCCGGCGGACGAACCGCCGCGCGGCCACGAACGGACCCCGGGCTACGAACCGGCGTGGACGGACGAACCGGCCGCCGAGCACGAGCCCGAGCAGTTGCCCCGTCCCGGCCCGGCCCTGCTCCCGACCGACGTCGAGGGCAGGCACGACGATGTCGCGCCGCGCCGTGCCCGACCTCGACGTCGGTCGGGAGCAGGGCCGGGCCGTCCTCTCATTCGGGGGCGGGATCGGGGTAGGGGTCGGGCATGGTGTTCGAGCGGCTCGTCGACGACGCCGCGCTCGACGCGTGCGGGGTGCCGGCGGGCGAGGCGCTGCGCGCGTACCGGGCGTGGGCGGGGCGGGCGCCGGTGGGGCGGCTGCGGTGCCCGGTGTCGCGGTTCGGGGAGCTGCGGTGCCATCTGGAGCCCGAGGACCTGCTCGACCTCGCGGTGGTCGCCGACGCGGGGACGGACGCGCTGCCGGGCGCCCTGGACGGGGCGCGCGGCGAGCCGCGGGTGCGGCCGGTGTCGGTGCACGTGGTGCTGCCGCCGGGCGCCGACCAGGCGCGGGCGTCCGCCGTGGCGATCGCGCGGCTGCCCGGGGACGTGCCCGCGTTCATCGGCGTCCGGCACCGGCCCGGGCGGCTGGCGGCGCTCGACCGGATCGCCGCCGCGCGGGCCCGGGGCGCGGCGCTCGGGGTCGAGTTCCGGGCGGCCCACGCGGATCTGCTTGAACATCGCCAGCCACAGCCATACGGCGAGGACGAGGATGACGTGCGGGGCGACGGCGACGCCCGCGCGGACGGGGTCGCCGGGGAGGGCGTCGAGGCCCCACACGGCGTCCTGGACGGCGAGGGCGGCGAGCCCGGCGGCGAGCAGCAGCAGGAGGCCCCAGCGGAGCAGCCGCGTCCACCAGCGGGCGCCGCGGGTGACGACGAGCGACAGCAGCGTCACGGCGATCAGCGCGTCGGCCATCGCCGGGTAGACCGGCGCCCAGCGGTCGTCCACCCGCCCGGCGACGGCGAGGTCGCGCAGCGTGTCGTAGGTGAGCGCGAACGCGCCGGCGGCGAGCGCGGCGACGACGAGCCCGGCGGCCGCGGTGAGCAGCCGGCGCTGGGCCCGGCTGTAGCGGGGGCCGCCGGACCGGGCGGGGACGGACGGGACGGGGTCGGTCGACATGGCTCTCGTTCCGGGGAGTGCGCCTGGAGGGTGATCTCCCTGTGAGATTAGCCAGCCGGGGCGCCGCCGACTGCCCACTTCACCGTGATCATCTCGCGCTGCGTACGTTATGGGTCCCGACGTACCGTATGGGGAAACGTTCATTGGGGAGGGGCGGTCCCGTGCAGCGTGCAACCGATCGCAGGCGCGGCGTCTCCGCGCGCCCGCGGGTCCGGCACCGTCCGGCCGGGTAGCGCGGTGGCGGTCTCCGGGGGACGGCTGGGCGAGCCGGTCCGGACGTTCGACGCGCGTCCGGTCCGGCGGAACGCGCTGCTGCGGCTGGCGGCGTGCGTGCTCGCGACGGCGGCGGTGACGCCGCTCGCGGTGTGGGCGCTGGTCGCGGAGCGGTGGGGGCTCGGGTCGGCCGCGGCGCTGCTCGGCATGGCCTACGCGGCCGCGGCGGGCTGGATCGCCGGACGGGACGGCCTGTGGTCGGGCGTCCGCGTGGTCGCCCTGCACCCCGAGGGGATCTCCGTCGGCGCGCGCGACGGCACCGCCGAGTACGCGTGGGACGAGCTGGAGTCGGTGACGGTGTCCGGCGTCCAGTACGGCGCGCGCGTCCGCTGGCGGTTCGCGGTGGCCGCGGCGGACGGGCGCGTCCTGCGGTTCGGCGATCCGCTGCCGGACGTGCGGGAACTCGGGGAGGCGGTCGCCGGGGAGGTCGCGGACCGGACGGTCGCGCGGCACCTGGAGTCGGTCCGGGCGGGGGAGCGGGTCCGCGTCGGGCCGTTCGCCGTCGATCTGGACGGCGTCGAGAAGGACGGCGAGCGGCTGCCGTGGAAGGCCGTCCGGGACGTGTCGATCGACAACGGGCTCGTGTCGGTGTCGGCGCCGGGCGTGACGCTGGCCGCGCTGGCCGGGCAGGTGCCGGACGCGCTGGCCTTCGCCGCCCTGTGCGAGCGGGTCGGAGCCCTGCCGGAATCTTTCTGAAGATTTTCCCGGCGAGAATGTCGAGGGCCTCGCCGCGGCTCCGATCCTTCGGTGACGGCCGCCGAGCCGAGGCGGCGCGAACGAAGGAGAATGACCGTGAAGTACATGCTGCTGATCCATAACCGGCCCGGCTTCGTCGAGGAGCTGACCGAGGAGGAGCGCACCGCGCTGTTCGGCGAGGTCGACGCGCTCATGAAGGAGCTGGAGGAGTCGGGCGAGCTGGTCGGCGGGCAGGCGCTGGTCGACCCGTCGGAGACCCGGACGGTCCGGGGCGGCGCGTCCGCCGGGGCCCCGCCCGTCGTGACCGACGGGCCGTACCTGGAGGCGAAGGAGCACCTCGCCGGGTACATCACCGTCGACTGCGACACGGTCGACCGGGCCGTGGAGATCGCGTCCCGCTGGCCGGACGTCCGGTTCGGCGGGTACATGGAGGTCCGGGCGGTCATGGGCGAGTCCGGGACGGAGATGTGACGACCCCGGGGACGCCCGCGCCGGACGGGCGGGCCGTCGAGGAGCTGCTGCGCGCGCTGGCGCCGCAGGTCCTCGGCGCGCTCGTCCGGCGGCACGGCGCGGGCGCGTTCGACGCGTGCGAGGACGCCGTGCAGGAGGCGCTGCTCGCCGCCGCCGTCCAGTGGCCGGAGCGGGGCGTCCCCGAGCAGGCGCGCGGCTGGCTGGTGACCGTCGCGTCGCGGCGGCTCACCGACCAGTGGCGCAGCGAGCGGGCCCGCCGCGACCGCGAGGCGGCCGTCGCCCACGAGGCGCCCGCGCACGACGCGCCCGCCGACGCGGACCGGCCCGCCGACCGGGACGACGCGCTCACCCTGCTGTTCCTGTGCTGCCACCCGGCGCTGACGCCGTCGTCGCAGGTCGCGCTGACTCTCCGCGCCGTCGGCGGGCTCACCACCGGGCAGATCGCGCAGGCGTTCCTCGTCCCCGAGGCGACGATGGCGCAGCGGATCAGCCGCGCCAAGCAGAAGATCAAGGCGGCGGGCGCCCGGTTCGCCCCGCCGCCGCCGGACGAGCGGGACGCGCGGCTGCGCGCCGTCCTGCACGTCCTGTACCTGGTCTTCAACGAGGGGTACACGGCGTCGAGCGGCCCGGACCTGCAGTGCGCGGACCTCACCGCCGAGGCGATCCGGCTGGCCCGCGAGCTGCACCGGCTGCTGCCGGACGACGGCGAGGCGGCCGGGCTGCTCGCGCTGCTGCTGCTCACCGACGCGCGCCGCGCCGCCCGCGGCGGCCCCGGCGGCACGCTCGTCCCGCTCACCGAGCAGGACCGGACGCGCTGGGACCGCGCGGCCATCGCCGAGGGGACCGCGCTGGTCACCGACGCGCTGACCTGGTCGCCGCCCGGCCCGTACCAGCTGCAGGCCGCGATCGCCGCCGTGCACGCGGAGGCGGAGCATGCCGACGACACCGACTGGCGGCAGATCCTCGCGCTGTACCGCGTGCTGTCCCACGTGGCGCCGAACCCGATGGTCACCCTCAACGAGGCCGTGGCGCTGGCGATGGTGCACGGGCCCCGCGCGGGCCTCGACCTGCTCGCCGGGCTGGACGGCGACGACCGCGTCGCCGGGCACCACCGGCTCGCGGCCGTCCGCGCCCACCTGCTGGAGCGGGCCGGCGACATCGCCGCCGCCCGCGAGGAGTACCGGCGCGCCGCCCGCGCCACCACCAGCCTTCCCGAACAACGCTATCTGCGGGCCCGCATCGCCGGGCTCGCGCAAGACAAGAAGGACGACTGATGCGCACCGACACCCTGCGAGTCCCCGGAGCGACCCTGTACTACGAGGTCCGCGGCTCCGGCCCCGTCCTCGTCCTGGTGTGCGGCGGCATCTACGACGCCGAGGGCTACGCGGCCCTCGCCGATGCGCTCGCCGACCGCTACACCGTCGTCACCTACGACCGCCGCGGCAACTCCCGGAGCCCGCTGGACGACCCGTCCGTCCTGCAGAGCGTCGACGACCACGCCGCCGACGCGGGCCGGATCGCCGCCGCCGTCGCCGGCGGCGAGCCGGTGCACGTGTTCGGCAACAGCTCCGGCGCCGTGATCGCGCTGGAGTTCGCCCTCCGGCACCCCCGCCGGGCGGCGTCCGTCGTCGCCCACGAGCCGCCCTACCTGGGGCTCCTCCCGGACGACGAGGACTGGCCCGGCGTCCTGCGCGAGGTCGCGGCCGCGTTCCGCGAGGGCGGCGTCGGCCCCGCGATGGGCCGCTTCGGCGCCGCGATGCAGGCCGGCGGCGAGGCTCCGGCGCAGGAGCGGGACGAGGGACCGGCGCCCGACCCCGAGACCATGGCCCGCTTCGCGGCCAACACCGCCGTGTTCGTCGGGGCCGAGATGCCCGTGTTCGGCCTGCACCTCACCGACTTCGGCGCCCTGCGCGCCCACCGGGACCGGATCGTCCTCGCGGTCGGCGCCGGGTCGGCGGGGCAGCCGCCCGAGCGCGCCGCCCGCGCCGCCGCCGGACGCCTCGGCGTCGAACCCGCCGTCTGGCCCGGCGACCACGGCGGTTTCGGCCCGCACGCGGCCGCGTTCGCCGACCGGCTCCACGCGGTCTTCTCGGCGCACCCGCGCGGTTCGTCCCTGATCCAATAACCTGGGCCTGTGAGTCTGCGCCTTTACGACACCGGTACCCGTAGCGTCCGCACGTTCGAGCCCCTGGAAGAGGGCCGTGTGGGGATGTACGTGTGCGGTGCCACGCCGCAGGCCGCGCCCCACATCGGCCACCTCCGCTCCGGCGTCATCTACGACGTCCTGCTCCGCTGGCTGCGCGCGTCCGGCTACGACGTGACGTTCGCGCGGAACGTCACCGACGTCGACGACAAGATCATCGCCGTCGCCGCGGAGCGGGACGTCCCGTGGTTCGCGGTCGCCGAGGGCAACCAGCGCACGTTCAACCGCGGCTACGACCTGCTCGGCTGCCTCCCGCCCACCATCGAGCCCCGCGCCACCGGGCACGTCCCGGAGATGATCGTGCTGATCCGGCGGCTGATCGAGGCGGGGCACGCCTACCCCGCCGACGGCGACGTCTACTTCGACGTGAACTCGTGGGCCGAGCAGTACGGGCGGCTCTCCAACCAGCGGCTGGAGAACATGCGCTCCGCGGGCGACACGCCCAACGAGGACCTCAAGCGCGACCCCCGCGACTTCGCGCTCTGGAAGGGCGCGAAACCGGGCGAACCGTCCTGGGAGACGCCGTGGGGCGCCGGCCGTCCCGGCTGGCACCTCGAATGCTCCGCCATGGCGACCAAGTACCTCGGCGCCACGTTCGACATCCACGGCGGCGGCGTCGACCTGATCTTCCCGCACCACGAGAACGAGATCGCCCAGTCCCGGGCCGCCGGCGACGGCTTCGCCCGCTACTGGCTGCACAACGGGCTCCTCACCGTCGACGGCGAGAAGATGAGCAAGTCCGTCGGCAACGTCGTCCTGCTGACCGACCTGCTCGGCCGGGCGCGCCCCGTCGAGGTCCGCTACTACCTCGCCGCCGCGCACTACCGCTCGCTCATGGACTACACCGACGCCGCGCTCGCCGAGGCCGTCTCCGCCTACCAGCGGATCGAGGGCTTCGTCACCCGCGCCGCCGAGGTCGTCGGCGGCGGCGGGCCCGGCGCCCTCCCCGCCGCCTTCACCGCCGCGATGGACGACGACCTCGGCGTCCCGCAGGCCCTCGCCGTCCTGCACGACACCGTCCGCGAGGGCAACGGCGCGCTCGCGTCGTCCGACGACGACGCCGTCCGCGAGCACCTCGCGGCCGTCCGGGCGATGGCCGGCGTCCTCGGCCTCGACCCCCTCGCGGACGAGTGGGCGCGGACCGGCGGGGACGACCTGCGGCCCGTCGTCGACGCGCTCGTCGGCGTCGCGCTCGGGCAGCGGCAGGCGGCGCGCGCGCGGAAGGACTACGCGGCGGCCGACGCGATCCGCGACGGCCTCACCGCCGCCGGGATCGTCGTCGAGGACACCCCGCACGGCCCCCGCTGGGAGCTCAAGCGGGCCTGAGCCCTCGGCCGCCCCGGATAAACTGGGACGTTCGTTTCCGGCAACCACCACAAGGGGCAGGACCATGGCCAAGGGCAAGGGCAGGGGACCCACACCGAAGGCCGAGGACCGGCACTGGCACGGCAAGCGCCAGAAGGCCCGGGCCGTGAAGAACGCCAAGCGCACCGGCACGCCCACCGTCGGGCCCTCCGGCCGCAAGACCGCCGCGCCCGACCGCGCGCGTCCCGCCCGTCCGGCCGGCGCCCGCCGCGCCAACGGGGAGGTCCCCGAGCTGGTCACCGGGCGCAACCCCGTGGTGGAGGCGCTCCGCGCCGGCGTGCCCGGCACCGCCCTCTACGTCACCTCCGGCACCGACGAGCGCGTCCGCGAGTCGATCCAGCTCGCCGCCGACCGCAACATCCCGCTGCTCGAGACGGGCAAGAACGAGCTCGACCGGCTCACCGACGGCGCCGTCCACCAGGGCATCGCCCTCCAGGTGCGCCCCTACCGGTACGCGCACCCCGACGACCTCCTCAAGGGCGCGGCGCCGCTCATCGTCGCGGTCGACGGCATCACCGACCCCCGCAACCTCGGCGCGATCGTCCGCTCCGCGTCCGCGTTCGGCGCGTCCGGCGTGGTCGTCCCGGAGCGGCGCGCGGCGGGCGTCACCGCGGGCGCGTGGAAGACCTCCGCGGGCACCCTCGCGAACGTCCCCATCGCCCAGGCCACGAACCTGACCCGCCAGCTCAAGGCGTACCAGAAGGCCGGCTGCTTCGTCGCCGGGCTGGACGCGCGCGGCGGCGTCACCGTCGCCGACCTCGAGGTCGCGGCGGGCCCGTTCGTCCTCGTCGTCGGCTCCGAGGGCAAGGGCCTCGGCCGCCTCGTCGCCGACACCTGCGACATGCTCGTCACGATCCCGATGCCGGGCACCGCCGAGTCCCTCAACGCGGGCGTCGCCGCCGGGATCGCGCTCTACGAGGTCAGCCGCCGCCGATAAAAGTTCAACGTTAAGAGACTTGACGTTAAGTTCCGGCCATGGTGTTATCTCAACATTGAGATTATCAATGAGGAGACATCATGGTCGCCGTCACCGCGCCCCGCGCGCTGAACACCCGCCCGGGCGTCCTCGGCCTCGCCGCCCTGGCCCCCGCCAGCTGGGGCACCACCTACGTCGTCACCACGACCCTGCTGCCCCCCGACCGCCCCCTGCTCGCCGGCGTCCTGCGCGCCCTCCCCGCCGGACTCGTCCTCCTCCTCGCCACCCGCCGCCTCCCCAAGGGCGCCTGGTGGTGGAAGAGCACCGTCCTCGGCATGCTCAACTTCGGCGCCTTCATGCCGCTGCTGTTCTTCGCCGCCTACCGCCTCCCCGGCGGCGTCGCCGCCACCATCGGCTCCGTCCAGCCCCTCGTCGTCGCCCTGCTCTCCCTCGGCGTCCTCGGCACCAGACCGTCCCGCACGATCCTCGTGTCCGCCCTCGCCGGCACCGCGGGCGTCGCCCTGCTCACCCTCACCGGCGACGCCGCCCTCGACCCCCTCGGCATCCTCGCGATGCTCACCGCCACCAGCCTCATGGCGACCGCGATCGTCCTCGCCAAGAAGTGGGGCCGCCCCGAATCGCCCCTCGTCATGACCGGCTGGCAGCTCACCATCGGCGGCCTCGCCATCACGCCCCTCGCCCTCCTCATCGAAGGCCCGCCACCGCCGCTCACCGCCCCGAACATCATCGGCTTCCTCTACCTCGGCGCCTTCGGCACCGCCCTCGCCTACGCCCTCTGGTTCCGCGGCATCGACCGCCTCCCCGCGACCTCCGTCTCCCTCCTCGGCCTCACCAACCCCATGGTCGCGACCCTCGCCGGCCTGCTCGTCCTCGGCCAGACCCTCACCCCCTGGCAGCTCGTCGGCTTCACCATCGCCCTCGGCGCCCTCGTCGCCGGCCAGACCCTCGACCGGAAGTGACCCCCATGCGCATCGCCGTCCTCGGCGCCGCCGGCTCCGTCGGCTCCGCCACCGTCACCGAAGCCCTCGCCCGCGGCCACCGCGTCACCGCGGTCGTCCGCACCCCCCGCCCCCTCCCCGCGGGCGAGGGCTTCGGTGACGGTGGCGGAGCCGACGGAGCCGGCGGCGCCGAGGAC
>NZ_QHJN01000246.1:0-8359 GCF_003947565.1 Actinomadura sp. WAC 06369
TTTTCGAGCTGTCTGCTCGGACGTTGATTTGCCTGCCCTGGGTTGTTTCGGGGTGGTGCGTGAGGCGTTCGGTGGTTATGGCGAGAGGGAAACACCCGGTCCCATTCCGAACCCGGTAGTTAAGCCTCTCAGCGCCGATGGTACTGCATGGGAGACTGTGTGGGAGAGTAGGACGCCGCCGGACATTTTTTGTGGGAAGGCCCCGCCGTTTACGGCGGGGCCTTTCTCATTTCCGGGCTATGGCTTGAGGAACGTGGTGACGGGGTCCGCGAGGACGGCGGCGGGGGCGTCGTGGCCCACGCCCTCCAGGATCTGGACACGGGCGTCGGGCATGGCGTCGGCGAGGCGGACGGCCGTGTCGCGGAAGAACGGGGCACTGGCCGTGCCGGCGAGGACGAGCGCGGGCACGGTGACGGAGCGGACCGTGTCGCGCGGGATCACCCCGTCCTCGCCCATGACCGCGTAGTCGTACGGCATGGTCGGGGCGATCGCCTGCATGCCCGGGTCGGCGCTGATACCGGCGGCCATCTCTTCCGGCATGCCGGTCGCCGCCATGAACAGCTTGATCGCGTCGGCGCGGCGGTCGTCCGCGATGGCGGTGCGGACGCTTTCGGCGAGGGCGCGTGCGCGGGTGCGGCTCTCCTCGTCGTCTCCGCCGTACGGGGGCTCGTGCAGGGTGAGCCGTCCGATCGGCAGTCCGGCGGCGGCCGCCAGCAGGGCGAGGGCTGCGCCGGACGACACGCCGTGGACGAACGCGGTGCCGCCCGCGGCGGCGATGAGGGCCGCGATGTCCTCGACCTCGCGTTCGGGGGCGTAGGGGGCGGTGTCGCCGCTCTCGCCGCGGCCGCGGCGGTCGTAGTTGACGACGGTGAAGTGCGCGGCGAGGGCCTCGGCCAGGTCGCCGGTGGTGCGGCGGTCGCAGAACATGCCGCCGACGAGGACGAGCGGCGGGCCGTCGCCGAGGCGGTCGTAGGCGATGCGGGTGCCGTCCGCGGAAGTCACGTGATCGGTCATGACCCCATGAGACCGGGTGGGCGGCGCGGAATCATCGGAACCGGGAAGGGACGGCCGCTATCGGCCGAAGGCGCGCACGGAAGGCGACGCGCAGGTTCGTGTCACACCAGGTGGACGTCGACGCCGGCGTCGCGGAGGCGCGCGACGGCCGGGGCGGGGGCCGTCCGGTCGGTGACGACCGCGTCGAGTTCGGTGACGGGGCAGACCAGGCCGAGGCCGGTGCGGCCGAACTTGGCGGCGTCGCAGACGGCGACGGTGCGGCGCGCGGCGGCGATCGCGGCGCGCTTGACCGGGACCTCGTCGAGGTCGTGGGCGGTGAGGCCGTCCTCGGCGGAGAGGCCGCAGACGCCGAGGACGGCGGTGTCGACGCGGAGGGACGCCAGGGATGCCTCGGTGAGCGGCCCCGTGAACGCGAGGGCGCCGGGCGTGGTGCGTCCCCCGGGGACGAGGAGGCGGACGTCCGGGGCGCCGGCGAGGGCGTTCGCGGAGTGCATGTCGAGGGGGACGACGGTGAGGCGGCGGCCCGCGAGGGTGCGGGCGACGGTGAGGGCGGTCGTGCCGCCGTCGAGGATGACGGCCTCCCCGTCGGTGAGGAGTTCGTCCACCTTCGCGGCGATGCGCCGCTTGGTGTCGACGGCCTCGTGCTCGCGGACGGCGAACGGCATGGCCTCGCCGCGCAGCAGCAGGCTGACGGCGCCGCCCCGGACGCGGCGCAGGACGCCCTGGTCGGCGAGCTGGTCGAGGTCGCGCCGGATCGTCATCTCGGACGCGCCCGTCGCGGCGGCGAGGTCCGCCACGGTGACGCGCTCGTTCGTCCGCAGGCGATCGATGAGTGCGAGGACCCGTTCTGAACTCTCCACGTGTTCAATCAAACAGGCTGTGTGTTAGAAACGTCAACATGACGTGGATCGTGTTCGATTACGCGGGTGTCATCAGTCTGGCGCCGCCCCGGGACGCGGGGGCGCTGCTGCCGCAGACCGTCGGCGTCGAGCCGGAGCGGTTCTGGCCGGTGTACTGGGCGCGGCGGGAGCCGTACGACCTGGCGGAGGTGACGGCGGCCGAGTTCTGGGACGACGTCTGCGGCCGCCTCGGGGTGCGGCCGGACCCCGACCTGGTCGAGGTGCTGGTGACGCTGGACGTCCGGACGTGGGGCCACGTGAACCGGGGGACGGTCGGGCTGCTGGAGGAGCTCGCGGCGGACGGGACGCCGCTGGCGCTGCTGTCGAACGCGCCGGTGGAACTCGCCCGCATGGTCGACTCCCGTCCGTGGGCGGGACTGTTCCGGCACCGGCTGTTCAGCGCCGACCTGCGGCTGGTCAAGCCCGACCCGGAGATCTTCCGGACGCTGCTGGCGCGCCTGGAGGCCGGGCCGGACGACGTCGTGTTCGTCGACGACCGCGCGGAGAACGTGCGGGCGGCCGAAGCGGCCGGGATCCGGGGCGTCCTGTTCGAGCGTGCCGAGGACGTCCGGACGGAGGTGCTCGCGGCCGTCGGGGGCCGCCGCGGCTGACGCGGCGGCCGTCCGGGCGGCCGTCCCGTCAGGAGACGGCGGGGAGCCGGGGGTAGAGGCGGCTCGGGTCCTCGGCGAGGGCGGCCTTGATCTGCGCGCTCGTGTCGTCGACGAGCACCTCCAGGCGGTCCTGCTCGATGCCGTCGAGCCCGGCGCGGGCGACGTCGGCCGGGTCGAGCAGGTCGCCGTCGTAGCCGGCCATCATGTCGGTGGCGGCGCCGCCGAGGTGCATGCCGGTGACGAGGGTGCCCTGGGCGGCGAGTTCGAGGCGGACCCCGTTGGTCAGGCTCCACTCGGCGGCCTTCGCGGCGCTGTAGGCGTTGGCGCCGTCGTGGGCGAGCCACGACAGCGCCGACAGGACGTTCAGGATCGCGCCGCCCGCCAGGTGCGGCGCGAAGGCGCGGATCACGCCGAGCGTCCCGTAGAAGTGCGTGTCCATCTCGCGGCGGATGTCGTCCAGGTCGCCGGTGACGAGGTTCGTGTACGTGGCGATGCCCGCGTTGTTGATCAGCAGGGTGACGTCCGGGGCGGCCTCGGCGGCGGCGCGGACGGACGCGGGGTCGGTGATGTCGAGCCGCAGCGGCTCGGCGCCCGGCACGTCGATGAGCTCGGGGCGCCGGGCCGTCGCGTAGACCTTCGCGGCGCCGCGCCGGAGCAGCTGCTCGGCGAAGTGCCGTCCGATGCCGCGGTTGGCGCCGGTGACGAGGGCGGTGGATCCGGCGATCTTCATGGGTGTTCCTCGGTGTCGACGGGGCGCGGGGTGCGCCCGTTCGCCGCTACGCTAAAACTTGACGTTGACGTTAAGGGCAAGTGTTTGTGGCCGGAGTCACGCCGGAGGCGACGATGCGCATCGGGGAACTGGCGGAACGGGCGGGCGTGAGCACGCGCGCCCTGCGGTACTACGAGGAGCAGGGACTGCTGGAGCCGGCGCGCAGCGCGGGCGGGCAGCGGACGTATCCGGACACGGCGGTCGACCGGGTGCGGCTGATCCGGCAGCTCTACGCGGCTGGCCTGCCGAGCAGGTCGATCGTCCCGCTCGTGCCCTGCATGGTGTCGGGCCGGGCGACGCCCGAGCTGCTCGACCGGCTCGCGGCGGAGCGGGACCGCATCGACGGGCAGATCCGCGAGCTCACCGCCGCCCGCGAGCGCCTCGACGAGGTGATCGTGCAGGCGGCCGAGAGCGTGCACACTCCCTGCAAGTCGGTGTGACGCCCGTCCCGTCCTGTCCGGGGGTCAGATCTCGCCGCCGGACAGGACGGTGTCGGCGTCCACGATCCGGTACGCGTAGCCCTGCTCGGCGAGGAAGCGCTGCCGGTGGGCGGCGTAGTCCTGGTCGAGGGTGTCGCGGGCGACGACGGCGTAGAAGCGGGCGCCCTGCCCGTTCGCCTTCGGGCGCAGCAGTCGGCCGAGGCGCTGGGCCTCCTCCTGCCGCGAGCCGTACGCGCCCGACACCTGGACGGCGACGGACGCCTCGGGCAGGTCGATCGAAAAGTTCGCGACCTTTGAGACGACCAGGACGTTCAGCTCGCCGGAGCGGAACGCGTCGAAGAGCCGCTCGCGCTCGCGCACGCGGGTCTCGCCCTTGATGACCGGGGCGTCGAGGAGCGCGCCGAGTTCGTCGAGCTGGTCGATGTACTGGCCGATGACGAGGGTCTGCTCGCCGGCGTGCCGGTCGACGAGGGCCTTGACGAGCTTGGTCTTGGTGTCGGTGGTGGCGCAGAAGCGGTACCGCTCCTCCGGCTCGGCGGTCGCGTAGGCGAGGCGCTCGGAGTCGGTGAGGGTGACGCGGACCTCGACGCAGTCGGCGGGCGCGATCCAGCCCTGCGTCTCCATGTCCTTCCACGGCGCGTCGTACCGTTTGGGGCCGATGAGGGAGAAGACGTCCCCCTCGCGGCCGTCCTCGCGGACGAGCGTGGCGGTGAGGCCGATGCGGCGGCGGGCCTGGAGGTCGGCGGTCATCCGGAAGATCGGCGCGGGCAGCAGGTGGACCTCGTCGTAGACGATGAGGCCCCAGTCGCGGGCGTCGAACAGTTCGAGGTGCGCGTAGGCGCCCTTCCGGCGGGTGGTCATGATCTGGTAGGTGGCGATCGTGACCGGCCGGATCTCCTTCTTCGTGCCGGTGTACTCGCCGATCTCGTCCTCGGTGAGGGACGTCCGGCGGATCAGCTCCTGCTTCCACTGGTGCGCCGACACGGTGTTGGTGACCAGGATCAGCGTGGTCGCCTTGGCGCGGGCCATGGCGGTGGCGCCGACGATCGTCTTCCCGGCGCCGCACGGCAGGACGACGACGCCCGAGCCGCCGTGCCAGAACGCCTCGGCGGCGTCCCGCTGGTAGGAGCGCAGGGCCCAGCCGTCCTCGGCGAGCTCGATGGGGTGCGCCTCGCCGTCGACGTAGCCGGCGAGGTCCTCGGCGGGCCAGCCGAGCTTCAGCAGGGCCTGCTTGAGGGCGCCGCGCTCGCTCGGGTGGACGATCACCGCGTCGTCGCCGACGCGGTCGCCGAGCATCCCCTTGATCTTCTTCGCCCGCAGCACCTCTTCGAGGACGGACCGGTCGGACGACGACAGGACGAGCCCGTGGTCCGGGTGCTTCTCGAGGCGGAGGCGTCCGTACCGGGCCATCGTGTCGGCGACGTCGACGAGCAGCGCGTGCGGCACCGGGTAGCGGGAGAACCTCAGCAGGGTGTCGACGACCTGCTCGGCGTCGTGCCCGGCGGCGCGGGCGTTCCACAGGGCGAGGGGCGTCACCCGGTAGGTGTGGACGTGCTCGGGCGCCCGTTCGAGCTCGGCGAACGGCGCGATCTCCTTGCGGCAGGCGTCGGCCCGGTCGTGGTCGACTTCGAGCAGGAGGGTCTTGTCGGACTGGACGATGAGCGGACCGTCGGACACAGGTAAGCAGCCCCCGTCGGGAATCGTGGCTCGGATCGCGGGTGTCCCGCCGATGCACGGTACCCGAGGCGCGGCGGACCCGTAGGGACAACGAACGGGGCCCGGCCGTGTCTTCCCGGTCAGCCGCCGGCGACGGCGAGGACGGACGCGAGGAGGCCGGGGAAGCGCAGGTCCACGGTCGTCCCGCCCGAACGGCAGGGCGTCCCTCGCCCTGCGCTCCCCGGCGCGGACGTCACCGGCGGTGCGGGTGCCGGATCAGATGCCGTCGTCGTAGTAGTAAGGGTCGGAGTCGGAGCCGACGTCGGCGGCGATGAGGAGGGCGATCACGACGACGGCGATCACCATCGACACGCCGAAGATCACCCAGCTCCAGATCGTGAGGCTGCGCGCCGACTCCGGCTGCCGCTCGATCCGCTGGATCGCCAGCGCGCCGGTGATGATGCCGGGGATCGCGAGGACGTTGCAGCACGACAAGACCGCCAGGCTGTTGCAGACGAGCGCGATGATCGCGCTCGTCATGCTCGCGGGCCGGTGCGGGACGCCGGGCGGCCCGTACCCCGGGGGCTGCCCGTGGCCGGGGCCCGGCCCGTAGGCGGGCCCGTAGCCGTAGGACTGCCCGTACGCGCCGTTCGGGTCCCAGCCCTGGGATGAGCCGTGGGGCGAGTCCCAGCCCGACGGCGGAGTACCTCCGTATCCGCTCACGCGGCCCTCCCTGTGCGACTCCCCGGCCCGCCGCGGCCGGGTGAACCAACCTACCGGCAATAAGGGACATACGGTTGGATGCCGGGTCCCCCTCCCGGGTTCCGGCCTGGCCGCATCCGGCTCCCGGACGTCGGGGGCGGCGCGTCTCGGGACGGCCGCCGAAAGGGACGGGTGGTCAGGGGGTGTCGAGGTCGGAGACGCCGGTGATGCGGTGGAGGGCGAAGCGGTGGACGGCGGCGCGGGTGGCGTCGTAGCCGGTGAGGAAGCCGCCTTCGACGCGGACGGGTTCGACGATGCGGCTGGACGCCTGGCCCTGCTGGTCGAGGTAGCCGATCCAGACGCGGCCGCCGCGCTCGACGGCGGCGCGGAGCCGTTCGACGGTCGCCATGGCGGGGGAGCCGGGCGGGTCGGCGCCGGGGGCCGTGGCGGGACGCCTCGTCGCCGGCCCGCAGGGCCCGGACGGCCGCCGCGACCATCGACGCGTCGGCGTGCGGGTCCTGCCGCACGCGGACGATCTCCGCGCTGGGCGGCGGGTCGGCGCGCTGCGCGTCCGGGCGGGTGACGATGACGCCGCCGCCGGGCGACTCGGCCACCGGGGCGAGGCCCATCGCGCGGAGGCCGTCCAGCAGTTCGGCGCGGTGCAGGCCGGACGCGAGGACGGTCGGGGCGAGCCGGTGCAGGCGCAGGGGTTCGGCGCGGCGGTCGGCGAGGATCTCGTCGAGGGTCGCGGGGGAGTCGGCGCGGACGTAGGAGGTGAGGGAGCCGACGCGGAGCTGCCCGTGGCGGCGGGCGACGTCCTCGATCAGGTAGGTGAGCGGCTGGGGGAGCGGGGTCGCGGAGTGCCGGTCCAGGAGGGCGGTGAGGTCGGCGGCGGTGCGGCCCGCGTCGAGGGCGCGGCGGACGGACGCGGGCGTGAAGCGGTAGACGGTCGCGCCGCCGGTGGACTCGACGTCGGCGGTGAGCGCCAGCTCGCGGGCCAGTTCGGTGACGAGGGGGCCGGGCGCGATCGCGGTGAGGTCGGCCTGGATGAGGATCTCGTCGACGGGTTCGGGGAGGTGCTTGTCGAGCTCCGGTTCGGGGTCGTCGCCGGCGAGCAGCGCGCGGGCGAACGGGGCGAGCTCCCCGAAGCCGGTCAGGCCGAGGGCGGCGGCCTCGCGCAGCGTCCAGTCGAGCAGCCGGTCGCGGAGGGGGCCGCCGCGGCGGGGCCGCAGCCACGCGAGGCGGGCGCGCAGGGCGTCCGCGGACGGGACGGCGCCGCGTTCGGCCTCGCCGAGGACCTGCAGGACGGCGCGGCGGGTCGCGGGCGCGGAGCCGCGCACCATCGCCTCGCTGAGCGCGTTGATCAGCCGGTCGCGGTCGTCGCGTTCCCCGGCGAGGCCGGCGACGCGGTCGGAGCGCAGCCAGCCGCGGGCGAGTTCGGTCCAGCGGCCGGCGGTGTCGCGCATCAGCCACAGGTCGTAGGCGGGGGTGGGCAGCCATTCGCCGTCGAGGTCGCCGCTGCGGGTGAGCAGGCCGGTGGCGAGCGCGGACTCGATCAGCAGTGCGGCGTGCCACTCGGGGACGTCCAGCAGGGTCGCGGCGGCGCGCAGGTCGCGGACGGCGAGGCCGCCGCTGCGCAGCACGGCGGGCGGCTCCAGGCCCCAGTGCTCGAGGAGCTCCTCGACGAGCCGGACGGCGGTCGCGGCCTCCCCGGCGGCGGCCCGGACGACCGTCTCGGCGGAGTGCGGCGCCGCGGCGGGCGCGCCGAGCGGGGGCGGGTCGGCGGAGACGTCCCGGAACAGCCGGCCGTCGCGCAGGTGCAGCGCGATTTCGCGGGGGAGGGTGACCGTCCGGTCGTCCTCGGCGGCGAGGAGGCCGCGGGCCAGCAGCCGCTCGACGGGGGTGGCGGCGGTGTCGACGCGGACGGGGCGGCGGGCGTCGGCGACGCGGCCGACGGGCGGCCCCCAGGCGAGCTGCTCCAGGGCGGCGCGGGCCTCGGGCCCGGCGTCGTCGATCAGCGGGCCGGGCGCGGCGAGCAGGTCGGCGAGGCGGGCGAGGAGCCGGTCGGCGTCGGGGAAGCCGCGGGGCGCCGTCCCGTCCAGGTCGGCGACCAGGACGGTGAGGCGCTCGGGGGAGTAGCCCGCGAACACCTCGCGGACGGGCGGGCCGAGGCCCGCCGGGTGCGGGAGCGCCTGCCGGACGCCGGGGGCCGCGTTCGGCGTTCGGCCGCCCCAGGCGAGGCCGTGGCGGCGCAGGACGGCGAGGGCG
>NZ_QHJN01000247.1:0-8321 GCF_003947565.1 Actinomadura sp. WAC 06369
TAGGAGTACCGGCCGAATGGGTGGGGGTGCGGACGGGCGTGCCGTTCGGCCGGTACTCCTACACGGGGGTTCTGCGGCCGCAGGTGGGCGGCGTCCCCGCGGCGGTCGCGGCGGCGTGGGCGGGCATGGGGCTGGCGTCGCACGCGGTCGCGGCCACGCTCGTCCCGGACGGACGGCGGTGGACGCGGGTCGCGGTGGGCGCTTCGGCGCTCACGGCCTGGGACCTGTTCCTCGATCCGCAGATGACGCGGCTGGACCTGTGGAGATGGGCGCGGCGCGGGGCGTACCGGGGCGTGCCCGCGAGCAACTTCGCCGGCTGGCTGGCGGCGTCGGCGCTGCTGACGGGGGCGGTCGACGCGCTCGTCGGGCCGGGACGGGACGTCGCGGAGGGGCTGGTGGCGACCTACGCGGTCATGGCGGTGATGGAGACGGTGGCGTTCGCGGCGGTGTTCCGGCCGCGCGATCCGCTCGTGGCGGCGGCCGGCGGGACGGCGATGGGGGCCTTCGCGGTCCCCGCGGCGGTGCTGGCGGCGCGGCGGCGGACGGCGGCGGCGCGGGCGGGCGGAGGGGACGGCCGATGGCCGAGGTGATCGTGGTCGGCGGCGGCGTCGGCGGCATGGTCGCCGCGCTGCTGCTGGCGCGGGCCGGCCACGGGGTGCGGCTGCACGAGCGGCTGGACCGGCTGGGCGGCAAGCTCGCCGAACGCACGCGGGACGGGTTCGCCTTCTCGCTCGGGCCGTCGCTGCTCACCCTCCCGGACGTGTTCCGCGAGCTGGGCGCCGCGCGGGAGGCCGTCGCCCTGGACGAGCTGTGCCGGTACCGGTTCGCGGACGGATCGGTCCTGCGGGCCTACCGCGACCCGGCCCGCATGGCCGCCGAGGTGGACCGCCTCGCGCCGGGGCAGGGCGCGGCGTGGCGGGCGTTCCACGCGTGGGCGCGCCGGTGCCTCGAGGCGTCGCAGCGGACGTTCTTCGCGGGGCCGCTCGGCCGCCCGCCGCGGGAGGCGCGGCCCGCCGACCTCCTGGCGGTCGCGCCGGGACGGACGCTGCACGGCCTGGCGCGCCGATTCTTCGACGACGGGAGGCTGCGGCAGTACGTCGGGCGGTACGCCACGTACGCCGGGTCCAGCCCTTACCGGGCGCCGGCCGCGCTGGGGTGCGTCCCGGCGATCGAGCACGGCGACGGCGGCTGGTACGTGCCGGGCGGGATGGCCCGGCTGGCGGACGAGCTGGCGGGCCTGCTGGACGACGCGGGCGTGGAGATCCGCACCGGCAGCACGGTCCGGCGGGTCCTGGCCGACGGCGAGTCGGTGAAGGGCGTGGCGCTGGCGTCCGGGGAGCGCGAGAGCGCGGACGCGGTGGTGGTCAACGCCGACGCGGCGGCGCTGTACGGCCGGCTGCTGCCCGACCGGCGGCGGCTGCGCCGGATCGCCGGGCTCGGCCCGTCGTCCTCGGCGTTCCTGATGCTCGCGGGCGTCGACGGCCGGACCGGCGGGCTGCCGCACCATTCGGTGGTCTTCTCGGACGACTACCGGCGGGAGTTCGCGGACGTGTTCCGGCGGCGCGTGCCGCCCCGGGACCCGACGGTCTACATCGGATGCTCGGCGGTGGACGACCCGTCGCAGGCGCCGCCCGGGGCGGAGAACTGGACGATGCTGGTCAACGTCCCCGCGCGCGATCCGGAGCGGTGGCCGGTGACGCCGGAGGCGTACCGCGACCTGGTGCTGGAGCGGCTGGCGCGGCGCGGGCACGACCTGTCGGGACGGCTGCGGTTCGTGGAGCTGTTCACGCCCGCGGACCTGCGGGACCGGTACGGCGCGTGGGGCGGAGCGATCTACGGGACGGCCTACCGGGGGCGGACGGCGCCGCTGCGCCGCCCGGGGAACCGCGGGCCGCGCCGCGGCCTGTACCTGGCGGGCGGGTCCGCGCATCCCGGGGGCGGGCTTCCGCTGGTGGCGATGAGCGGACGCATCGCGGCGTCCCTGGTCGAGGACGACTTCCCGCTCGTCCGGTCGCGGCCGGCGGGGGCGCGGCCGTGAGGGCGCCGACCGCGGCGGCGGCGGTCGCGGCGGCCGCGGTGGCGGCGCGGCTGGCGCGGGGGCGGGACCGTCCGCCCGCCCTGACGGCGCCTCCCCGCAACCGGCCGGCGGAGCCGGTCTCGGTGGTGATCCCCGCGCGCGACGAGGAGCACCGGATCCGGGCGTGCGCGGTGCCGCTGCTGGCGGACCCGGCCGTGCGGGAGGTGATCGTCGTCGACGACCGGTCGCGCGACGGCACCGCGCGCACGGCCGCGGCCCTCGGCGCGACCGTCGTCGCGGGCACCGAGCCGCCCGCGGGCTGGGTGGGCAAGCAGTGGGCGCTGCGGCAGGGGCTGCGCCGCGCGAGGGGGCCCCTCGTGGTGCTCCTGGACGCCGACACCCGCCCGAAGGAAGGGCTGTGCACGGCGCTCGCCGGCATGCTGGAAGAGCGCGACTTGGTCAGCGCGGGCCCCCGTTTCCTCACCGGGAGCGCGGTGGAGCAGGCGTTGCACGCCTCGCTCCTGGCCACCCTGGTCTACCGGTTCGGGCCGGTCGGCCCGGACGCCCGCGGTCCCGGACGGCTGCTCGTCAACGGCCAGTGCCTGGCCTTCCGCAAGGACGCGATGGTCCGGGCCGACGCGTTCGCCCGGGTGCGCGGCCACCTCACCGACGACGTCGCGCTGGGGCGGCTGCTGGCGCGCGACGGGTGGCGGGTCGCGTTCGTCGACGCGGGCGCGCTGCTGGAGGTCGACATGCACGGCGGCGTCGCGGACGTGTGGCGGGAATGGGGGCGCTCGATCGCGCTGCGGGACGTGACGCCGCCGGCCGGGCTCGCCGGCGATCTGGCGGTGGTGTGGCTGACCATGGCGCTGCCGGTGCTGCGCCTGCTGTCCGGGCGTCCCGCGCCGCTGGACCTGGCGCTGCTCGGGCAGCGGTTCCTGCTGACGGCCGCGCTGCGCGGCAGCTACGCAGCTCCGGGGCCCGGGCTGCTGCTGTCGCCGCTGCTGGACCCGGTCGGCGCCGTCCGGCTCACGCTGTCCGTGCTGCGTCCCGCGCGGACGTGGCGCGGCCGCGTCTACGACCGGGACGCGACCGGTCCGCCCGGCCGGAGGGCGCCGCGGCGGCGGGCGGACGGCGCCGCCGTGCGCGCTCGGCCAGGGCCGCCTGCCCGAAGCGGGCACCGATGAAGGCCATCAGCGCCCCGGTGCCCGCCACCTGCGCGGCGGGCGCGAACGGCAGTTGCAGCGCGGGCAGCGCGAACACCGCGACCCGCGCGCCCGTGGCGAAGGAGTGCGCGGCCAGGCCGGTGGCGCCCAGCAGCCCGAGGCCGAGGCCGAACGCCGGCGGGCAGACGACCGCCATGCCGCCCGCGAAGGTCAGCACGCAGCGTCCGCCGCGGCGCCCGGCGAACAGCGGCCAGGCGTGCCCGGCCATCGCCGCGCCCACCGCCGCGTACACCGGGACGACGCTCCGCCCGCGGACCTGCCCGAGCGGGCCCGTCCGCCGGCCGCTCACCGCCAGGGCGAGCAGGCCCGCCGCGGTGCCCTTGAGGAGGTCGCCGGCGAACACGGGCGCGGCCGAGCGGGCGTCCAGGCGCCCCATGACGTTCCAGAAGCCGGGGTTGCGGTCGCCCACCGACCGCGGGTCGAAACCGTGGGCGCGGCCGACCAGGACCGCCGTCGGCACCGAGCCGAGCAGGTAGCCGCCGATGACCGGGACGAGCACGGACGCGGCGGGAACGGGTGTGACGGGTTCGGGCGTCATCGCTTCCTTCCATTTGCTCAGGTACGCGACCGCGGACGCGATGCGCCACATGGCGCTGGACCGCCCGCGGCTCCGCGCGGCCGCGGGGCTGTCGTTCTGGCGCCTGCTGGGCACCGGGCGCGGCCGGTCCATGAGCCTGGGCGCCGACCTGCGCCGCTGGGCGCTGTTCGCGGTCTGGGACGGCGAGGCCGCGCTGGAGGAGTTCCTGGAGCGCTCCGCGGTGGCGCGGCGGTGGCGCGAGGAGACCGCGGAGTCCTGGCACGTGCGGCTGCGGCCGCTGTCCTCGCGCGGGCGGTGGGGCGGCCGGGACCCGTTCGGCGGGCTCGCCCCCCGCCGCGTCCCGGAAGCGCCGGGCGCGCCCGTCGCCGTGCTGACCCGCGCGTCGATCCGCCCGCGCCGGCTCGCGGCGTTCTACCGCGCGGTCCCCGAGGTGGACCGGGCCCTGCGGGAGCAGGAGGGCTGCCTGGCGTCGGTCGGCGTGGGGGAGTGGCCGCTGGCGAGGCAGGCGACGTTCTCGCTGTGGCGGGACGCGGCGGCGATCGACCGGTTCGCCTTCCGGGCCGGAGCCCACCGCGAGGTCATCGGGCGGGTGCGCGCGCACGACTGGTACTCCGAGGAGCTGTTCGCGCGGTTCGTCCCCTATGCGCACCACGGAAGCTGGGACGGCCGCGACCCGCTGCGCACCCGCACCGGGGAGTGACGCGCCGACGGGCGGCGCACCGAGAACCGACCGGCTCATGCGCGGCCTCCGGCGGCCGCGTCCGCGGCGTCGCCGGCCGGGGCCGAGGCGGAGGCGGCCGTGCAGGCCCGCGCGACGGCCGCGGACCCGGACGACCCGTGCGCGACGAGCACCGTTCCGTTCAGGCCCAGCAGCGCGGCGCCGCCGTGGGTGTCGGCGCTGTACAGCCGGCCGACCTTCGCCAGGGCCTCCGGGGGCGCGGCCCCGCGGTCGGCGGCCATGCCCAGCACCGTGCGGACGCAGCCTTCGATGTTCTTCAGGACCACGTTGCCGGTGAACCCGTCGGTGGCCACCACGTCCACGGTTCCGGCCAGCACGTCATGGCCTTCGACGTTGCCGTGGAACCGGACCGGCAGGTCCGGCAGCAGCAGGGCGGCGTCGCGGACGAGCCGGTTGCCCTTGCCCGGCTCGGAACCGATCGACAGCAGCCCCACGCGGGGCTCGGGCACGCCCAGCGCCGTCCGCGCGTACCGGCTGCCCAGGACGGCGAACTGCGCGAGCATCGGCGCCGTCGGGTCGGCGGTCCCGCCCGCGTCGACCAGCACGGTGGCGCCGGCCGCCGTGGGGAGGGCGACGGCCAGCGCGGGGCGCAGCACGCCGTCCGCCCGTCCCAGGGTGCGGACGGCGCAGGCCACCACGGCCCCCGTGGACCCGGCCGACACGAACGCGGCCCGGTCGCGGCGCGCGACTTCGCAGCCGACCCGCAGGCTGGTGGCGGGGCGCGCGGCCGCCGACGCCGCCGCGCCCGCCATGGGGACGACGTCGTCGGCGTGCACGACCTCGAGTTCGCCGGCGCCGCCGTGCCGGCGCAGTTCCCGGTCGATCCGCTCCCGGCGGCCGACCAGCGTCACCCGCACACCGTGCTCGCGGTGCGCGGCCAGGGCGCCCGGCACCGTCTCGCGGGGCCCGTGGTCGCCGCCCATCGCGTCCAGCACCACCGGGCGCCGCGGCGGGACGTCGCCGAGCGCGGTCATCGCGGCTCTCCCGCGAGGAGCGGGCGCCGCTCGGCGCGGGCCGCGGCGGACGCGGCCACGAGGTGCCGCGTGAAGATCACGGCGCGGTGCCGCCGCGGGACGCACGCCCTCCCCGCGAGCACGTCGTGGTCGGCCGCGGCGATCCGGTCCAGGATGCCGCCGTACAGCGCCGCCGCGGCGCGGATGCAGGGACGCGACGACGGCACCAGCATGTCGATGCCCTCCTGCGCGCGCCGGTAGTGGGCGCGGGCCCGCGCGGCCTCGAACGCCACCAGCTCGCGCAGCCTCCGGCCGCACCCGTTCCCGGCGAGGTCGGCCTCGCCGACCCCGAACCGCTCCATGTCCTCCAGGGGCAGGTAGATGCGGCTGCGCGCCCGGTCCTCGGCCACGTCCCGCAGGAAGTTGGTGAGCTGGAAGGCCCGCCCCAGTTCGCGGGCGGGTTCGCGCGCGCTCCGCCCGGTGCCGGGCAGCGTCTCCAGCACCGGGAGCATCATCAGCCCGATCGCCGCCGCCGACCCCTCCATGTAGACCAGCAGGTCCTGGTAGGTGTCGTAGCGGGTGACGGTCAGGTCGGCGCGCATCGACGACATGAACGCCCGGATGTCGTCGTGCTCGATGCCGAAGGACCGCACCGTGTGGACGAACGCGGGGAGCACGGGGTCCGGGACCGGCTCCCCGGCCAGGCTCGCCTCCAGGCGGGCCGCGACGCCGTCGAGCGCCGCGGCCCGCCCGTCCGTGCCCCGCCCGTCCCTGTCCCGCCCGTCTCCGTCCCGTTCGTTCGTGGCCCGTTCGTTCGTGGCCCCGCGGGCGCCGCCGGACGCGTCGACGATGTCGTCCACGTGCCGCGCGAATCCGTAGAGGGCGTGGACGTGCCTGCGTTTCCACGCGGGCAGCAGCAGCGTGGCCAGATAGAAGGAGCGGCCGTGGCGGGCGTTGATGCGGCGGCACTGCTCGTAGCTGGCCGTCAACGTCACCGTGCTCGTGCCCGCCGTCATCGGTCGCCCTCCAGGATCCGGGCGGCGGCCAGCCGACCCGAGATCAGCGCGGGCGGGACACCGACGCCCGGGGCGGTGTACATGCCGGCGAAGTGCAGGCCGGGGACGCGCCGGGCGCGGCCGGACGGGCGCAGCCAGGCGGTCTGGGCGAAGCGGTGGTCCAGCGCGAACGGCGTCCCCGCCGAGTGCCCCAGCCGCGCCCACGCCGGCGGATCGAACGTCAGCCGCGGCCGTCCCGACAGGTCGCCGTAGCCGAGGTCGGCGAGCCGCGCCAGCAGCCGCTCCTCGAGCCGGGGCGCGAGCCGCTCCCAGTCGGCGCCGGACGCCAGGTTCGGCGCGGGCTCCAGCACGCTGAGAGCGGCGTGCCCGGGCGGCGCGGCCGTGTCGTCGGTGTCGATGTAGGTGATCAGCAGGCTGGGGTCGGGCTGCGGGCGCCCGGCCGCCAGCGCGGCGAACGTCTCCTTCCACGTCCGCCCGAAACGCACCGTGTGGTGCGCCCGGCCGGGCGTCCGCCGGTCCAGGCCGACATGCACGACCAGGCAGGACGGCGAGTAGCGGGGCCGCCGCAGCCGCCAGTCGTCCGCGAGGCCCGGCAGCAGCTCCGCCTGGGCGCGCACCCGGTCGCAGGCGATCACCGCGTGGCTCGCGGCGATCCGCTCGCCGGTGTCCAGCCGCACCGCCCGCACCCCGCGGGCGCCGGTCTCGACCCGCTCGGCCCGCACGCCGTACCGCAACTGCGCGCCCGCCTTCTCGGCGACGTCCGCCAGCGCCCGCGGGACGGCGCGCATGCCGCCGCGGCGGGGGAAGTAGACGCCGCCGACGGTGTCCATGTGCGCCACCACCGCGTAGACGGCGAGCGCCCGGTGCGGGGGGAGCCCGACGTACAGCGACTGGAAGGTGTGCGCCCTGATGAGCCGCTCGTCGCGCAACTGCCCGGCGACGAACCGGTCCAGCCGCCGGAACCCGCCCGCCGCGGCCAGCCTCAGCAGGGCGTACGGACGCGCCATGTCGCGCAGCCGGGTCATGTCGGCGTCGATGAAGGCCGGCCATTCCGCCTCGAACATCGCGCGGAGTCGGCGGCGGAACCGCAAATACCGCGCGGCCTCGTCCGGTCCGCACAGGTCGCGGACGTTGCCGGCCATCTCCTCCGCGCCCGCCACGACGTCGAGCCGCGAGCCGTCGGGGAAGGCCAGCCGGTAGTAGGGGTCCAGGCGCCGCAGCGGCAGCCGTCCGTCGAGGTCCTCGCCGGCCGCGCCGAAGGTCGCCGCCAGCACGCCGGGCATCGTCAGCACCGACGGGCCGGTGTCGAACCGGTAGGGGCCCAGCTCCGCCGACCCGCAGCAGCCTCCCGGTCCCCGCTCCGCTTCGACGACCACGACCTCGCGCCCGCGGGCCGCGAGATGGATCGCCGCCGACAGCCCGGCCAGTCCCGCGCCGACCACCACCACCGGACCGGGCGGACGCGCCGGGCCGGGCACCGGGCGTCCACCGGTGCGGCCCCCGGTCCCCGTCACCGGGAGCGGTCGTCCGGTGCCGCCGCCGCGCAGGCCGGCGCCCCGCCGCCGAGGCGTCCGGCGCTTCCCCGCGGCCGGATCCGCGAACGGTGCGCCGAGGAAGGCCGGGTGCATGGGCCGAGAGTTCTGCTCATGGTTTCCCCCTGTCGAAATGGTCGCCCCGTACCCGCCGACCACCGGCGCAAGCGCCGTCCAAAGAAACCTTTGCCGCGCCGCCCGAGTTCCGCCGCGACGAGGCGTTCAGCGCCGTCGCGTACCTGACCCCGGAGGAGATGAGCCGGGTCGCGGACGCCGTCCGGCGGGCGCTCGCCCCCTACC